>JAAYWH010000057.1 GCA_012516785.1 Methanomicrobiales archaeon | reverse complement strand
GCAGGTCTTCATGTCCTGCGACAGGTTTGGGGGGAAGAGATCGAGCCGGAGCTCGACCAGATCTGCCCCGGCCTCTTCCGCTTCCGGAATGCACCGCGGGTCAGAGACTGAGGCGACACACTTCATAAGAGTGGATAGATCAGTGGGATATTTAAGTCCCCTGCTTATCATCACCCCCATTGCTGGTTTTATCACCGGTGCGGGGGATACGTAGTATACCTGATCCATGTCTCAAAACCAGGGGGGGATTCCCGAACTTCTTGCACCGGCAGGGTCAATGGACGCGCTCGTGACAGCGGTCAATGCCGGTGCCGATGCCGTCTATCTCGGCGGGAAACGGTTCGGGGCACGAAAATACAGTCCGAATTTCAATGATGAGGAACTCGGGCAGGCACTCGCGTATGCGCATATGCGCGGTACCCGGGTTTATGTCACGGTAAATACCCTGGTCCATGACCGGGAACTTCCCGAGGTAGCCCGGTATCTCGGTGACCTGTATGCGATGGGGGCTGATGCCGTGCTCATCCAGGATCCCGGCATCGCCCTGATCGCACGCGATGTCGTTCCCGACCTCCCGCGCCATGCCTCCACCCAGTGCACGATCACCAGCCGGGAAGGGGTGCTTCACGCCCATCGGGAGGGATTCGAACGGGTGGTCCTTGCCCGGGAGGTCCCGCTCACCGAACTCGACCGGATCTTCCAGGCCCCTTCCGATAAGCGGGCGGGTATCGAGATCTTCATCCATGGGGCACTCTGTTATGCCTACTCCGGCCAGTGCCTTCTCTCTTCGGTTATCGGGGGAAGGAGCGGGAACCGGGGTGCCTGTGCCCAGCCCTGCAGGAGGGACTATTCACTGGTAGCAGGAACCCCGGATTCATTCGGAAGAATTACCAGGCCCCGCAGGGTCCCGCTCGGGGAGCCCTGTCTCCTCTCCACCAAGGATCTCTGTCTGTATCCGCACCTTGCCGGAATCCTGGAACGGCCGATTACAGCACTGAAGATCGAGGGAAGGATGCGTTCCCCGGATTACGTGGCAATCGTCGTCTCCATCTACCGTAAAGCCCTCAATGCGGTGGCAGCCGGGACCTTTGTCCCTGAGCAGTCGGACATGGATGATCTTGCCATTGCATTCTCGCGCGGATTCACCTCCGGCTATCTCTGTGGGGACCGGGGGCCATCGCTCATGGGGCGTGACCGGCCTGACAACAGGGGATTGTGTATCGGAACGGTACGATCTGTCCGGGGATCGGAGACCAGGGTTGCGGCGGCTGGGTCACGCGCCCTTTCCGCAGGGGACGGGCTTGTCGGGATCGATCCCGTGACACGGACCGAATCCGGATTTGTGCTCCGTGAGAGTCCCCTGCGGGGCGGGAGGGATCTCCTCATCAGGCAGCCGACCGGGTGCCGGGAAGGGATGGTACTTTACCTCACCAGGAGTGTGTCGCTCGAAAGGAGGGCTGGAGCCATCCGAAGTACTGCAGGCCCTGCAGGACGGTTTCCGATCCCGATCGAGGTTGCCCTCTCGGTTGCAACCGGTAAACCGCCGGTCCTAAACGGTTCGTTCAAAGGTCCCGGGGGTGGCGTAGTCAGGGTGACGACGGAGGCCGACTTCATCCCGGAGCAAGCGGAGGAGCGAGCCACCACCAGTGACGAGATCTCAAGGCAGATCAGAAAGTCAGGGGGGACTGCATTCAGTGTCAGCGATCTCAGCCTCACGTACGGAGGGGGATTGTTCCTTCCGGTCGGAGCGCTCAACAGGTTCAGGCGCCATTTTTTCAGCGAGGCCGAACAGGCGCTCCTCAAGACATACCTTCCCGACGACCGGAAGATTGGGGAGGCTCGTTCCAGGCTTACCATGCGGCTCCCCCGGTTGGACGGTCCACTAAAAAGGGGATCACGGAACCCGGATCTGGCAATCATCTGCAATGATATCGATTCCGTGAAGGCCGCCTGCCAGGCCGGCTGTGGGAGGGTGTATTTCGAGCCGGATCCCGGGGACATAGGACGTGTGTTCAGGGAGGCCATTGCCACATGCCGGGAAAGTGATGTCCGGATTGCCTGGAAATGGCCCCGTATCCCTACCCCTGAGTTTACAACCGCAGCGCTCCCCCTGCTGCCGGGCCTCGCTGATTCCGGTCTGGAAGAGGTGATGACAGAAGGTGCCATGTATGCCGATTCCATCCGAGACAGTGCTCCCGGAATACGGGTGACCGGCGGTCCGGACCTGAATGTTTTCAATGCATGTGCGGTCAGAGCACTTTCCCATGACTGTCCCGATGTCACCCTCTCCCCTGAGCTGTCCGGGGAGGACATCGCCCTTCTCTGCAGCCGTCTCGGTGACTCGGGCCAGGTGAGCGTCTTTGTCCAGGGGAATATCCCCGCGATGATCACCGCCGATACCCTGCTCGACCTTGTTAGAAAGCGAGGGGACCATCGGAAGAGGACTTCTGAGGCTCCTGTGATTATCTACGGTCTCATGGACACCACCGATAGGGTCTTCCCCGTCCATCCCGATCCCTGGGGAAGGACCAATATCCTGAATGCAGCCGAGCTCTGTCTTATCGACTACCTCCCTGATCTTGCCCGTGCAGGGGTGGACGGCTGTATCATCGATGCCCGGTGGAGGGGACCGTCCTATGCAGCCGGGATGGTCTCGGTCTACCGCGATGCGTTGGACGATTCTCAGTGGATGGCAGGAAATCTCACCTCTGCAGAGCATATCCAGGCCCTGAAGACCAGGATCAGGGCGATGGCACAGGGCGGTATCACCACCGGCCACTACCTCCGCGGCCTTTCTTCAGAGTGAACAGGTGCTTCCTGTCATTCCCGGCATAATCAATCTTGTATCCTCTTGTCTCGTATCAAGCCAGGTGAGCGATCATCGCAGAAATGATTACTCCTGAATCATCCTGATTTAGTTTCTCTGCGGGGTGAATTGCCCGATATCGACACGAACATTCCTGTTATTCCTGGTCGGGCTGGCCCGCTGACGGAACGGTCATCTCTTCAGTATGGTTCCTCCGGTTTCATCCTGGTCCTGCCGGCCTGCCTGGTGAACTGTTATGTTCCGGCACGATCACTCTTGTATCAGGGAGTTCATCCATGACAAAAGCCTTCATCCTGATCAACCTGAAGACCTATTCCGAGGGAGCAGGGCAGCGTGCCCATAATATCGCCGGTGCTGCAGAACAGGTGGCAGACGAGAGCGGGGTACTGATTGCGATTGCGCCGAGCTACATGAATATCCACCCTCTCTCGATGCATTACGGTCTCCCGGTGTATGCCCAGCATGTTGACGGTGCCGGGCCGGGCGCCCACACGGGGGCGATAACGGCCGAGGCGCTGAAGATGGCCGG
>JAAYWH010000056.1 GCA_012516785.1 Methanomicrobiales archaeon | reverse complement strand
GATATCTTCCTGATGCCATCCTATGCCGAGACATTCGGGCTCGTGATCCTCGAGGCCCTCTCCTGCGACCTCCCTGTCATCGCCCGGGACATCCCTGAATTCCGGGAGATATTCGGGGATGCGGTCCTCTATTTCAATACCCGCAATGAAGCGACGACACTGCTCCGCGACAAACCCGTTCTCTCCCGGTATCGATCGCTCGCCCGGCCGTATTCGGCAGAGTACGATATCAGGGATTCGGCTCAAAAACATCTTGCACTGTACAGGGAGCTTGCCGGCACATGATATCGGTTATCGTTCCTGCATACAACGAAGAGCAGAATATCGGGACGTGCCTCGACTCATTATCACGCCAGACCATCCCCCGTGACTCCTATGAAATTATCGTGGTGGACGGTGGCTCGAAAGACCGGACCCGGGAGATTGCCGGCGAATACGCCGACCTCGTGTTCATCCAGACCTCAAAGAAGGTAGGGGGTGCGAGGAACGATGGCGCACAAAAAGCACGGGGAGCCATCATTGCCACCACGGACGCGGACTGCATCATCCCCCCTGAATGGCTCTCGGTAATCAGTGCGGCATTCGAACGTGACCCGGGGATCGTCCAACTGTACGGACCAGTTGATCCTATGGAAGGCGGGCTGAAAAACCATCTCTTCCTTGCCCTCGCCAACACCTTTTCACGGTTCGGCTACTACACCCGGCTGTTTTATTACACCCTCGGGTGCAACACCGCGTTCCGGAAAGAGGCCTTCTTTTCAGGGGGGATGTACCATACGGTTGATGCCGGTGATGACCTGGAAATTGCGAAACGGATGAAGGATCTCGGGCGGGTGAAGTACGAGAACCGCATGAGAGTGGTCTTCTCGATGCGCCGGTATGAGCAGTTCGGGACGTTACAGTCACTCTATGAATGGGTGTATATTGTTGCCCAGGGAGGAGACTCCGAGAAGCATTCCTACAGCAAGAGGGAGTATAAAAAATAGGGAGAGTACCGGGAAAGGGCAGGGTATTCCGGTCTGAGTGAGGGATGATATACTGCCCCCTTCGTGCCTCCTGCTTCATTCCAGAATGCATATGTAGAGCTCCGGCTCTTGATCTCCTGATGAAGCAGGGAGATGCCTGTCAGGGAGAAACAAAGGACATGGTCGCCCGATTCGACCACTGTGAATGTGCCCGGCTCCTTGGAATGGTGGTCAGGGAGACCTGGCCGGGAGGAGCACGGATTGCCATGACCGCGGAGGGGAAGAGGAATCCGAATGGCGTCGTGCATGGCGGGGCAATCTTCTCCCTCGCCGACCAGGCATTCGGCCTTGCCGCAAACACCGGACCTGTCCGCCAGGTCGCAGTATCGGCAACGATCACCTACCTCTCTCCTGCAAGGGGGGATCTCGAAGCAGTTGCCGAGCAGGTCTCCGAGACGGAACAGCATTCGCTCTTCCTTGTCAGAGTATATGATGGGAAACGACTGGTTGCTACGTTTGATGGTGTCGGGATAAAGGAGAAGAGGGCAAAGGGGGCACGGTCACGGCCTTCACTGGGGGAAGATATCCCCCTGAAAACCGGTTGATCTTCTATTGGAACCGGACCGGATACCCTTTACCTCCCAGGAGCAGGGCAGGGTGCCTCAATCAGACACGGGGAGATCCCCCGGGTGGTTCTTTCCCAGTTGCTGGATCGGGATACCGTCCCAAAAAATGGACCTACCCCCGGCTCTTGTAGGGGAGGGTCTGGTCATAGATCAGGTACTTGTC
>JAAYWH010000055.1 GCA_012516785.1 Methanomicrobiales archaeon | reverse complement strand
TGCCTCGTCCCAGGTCGCCTCCACAAATTTGCCGTCCTTCTTGATCAGCGGTTTTGTCAGGCGGTCCGGAGCGTGCACGAACTCGTGGGCGTAGGTCCCCTTCGGGCAGACCTTGCCTTCGTTGACGGGCGAGCGCTGGTACGGGGCCGTGCCCACCGCTTTCCCGTCCTTCACCACGAGATTGAACGTACAACCCGTCCCACAGTAGGGGCAGGTCGTCTGTACATACTTCATGTCCATGGTTATTCCTCGAACACAGACAGGTCGGCCTGGTCCTTATTTAACAGTAATGATTAACAGGGCAGAAAGTGATGATTAGTGGTGGGTATCAGGAGAGGAGAAGACAGGGATACCCGGGTCCCAATACGGATGATCCATCGTTGTAATAAGAAAATGACCCCGGAAAGGGGAGATTGATCCTGCCAGGAGCGATGCGCCTCACATGCGCCCGGTAAAAGTACCCCCCATGCTCCAGGCACTCGTCCAGACCGCGGTGGTATCCGTGGACGGAAAAGCGTTTGCGGAGCTTCCTGCCTGCCCGGCCTGCGGGGGAGCAGTAGCAGGCTATGACTGGAAGGAGCGGAAGTTTGCGACGGTCAGGACCGAAGGGGAGGACCGGACGGTCATGGTGAAGGTCCGGCGCTACCAGTGCAGGAAATGCGGGAAGATCTCCCCTGCAAAGGCCCCCTTCTACCCGGATACCCGGATGGGCTCGCCAGTGGTCGACCTCTGCGTGGTGCTTGCACGGACGATGACCCCCGGCAGGTCGGCACAGTTCCTGCAGTCGCTTGGCCTTGTCGTTGACCGTGGGAGCGTGCGGGATCTCTCTGCCCGGACCTTCCCGGAGATTGGGACAACGGAGATCTTCGGCATGGTCCTGCCGCGTTCCATCATCTCGCTCTCCATGGTCGCCTTCAGGAACCTGTGAGGGAGGGAGGCTTCCCGTCCAGGGAGGGCATCTGGTCCTTCCAGAGAGATGGCTCCCTGAGAGATCATGGTTGATACCACCAGAAGGTGCAATGCAGGGCGAACAGGTACTACTCCCCTTAGCTACGATTGCCCCTAGGTATACGACTGTCAGGTCCGAATAACAGCGCCACGATAATAGATCCTACCCGCTGGCATCCTTGTCAGAGCCCTGGAGCGGGCTCCCGTCATACGGACAGAATTCTACCCGGTTGTCGCCCGTCTCCCAGCCACAGCGTGGGCACCGCTTCAGCTCCCGCTCCCTGCCGAGGAAAGGGATGATCGGGATGAACAGGAAGAGGAAGAAGAACGGGAGTCCGAGATACCAGAGGAGCAGGGTGATGGCAAGGGATCCGGCAAGCAGGAGCAGGCTCAGCTGCCACGTCTTCGTGCTGCCACCTCCATGACCGCATAGGCCGGCAGGGCATCAGCGACAGGCCCGAGCTCCCCTGCAAGGGTGTGCCCTCCCGTGAGCCCGGAGAGGAGCCCTGCCCCCACGCCGGCACAGAGTACCTTCCCGGCAGGAATTCCTGGTGCCACCCTCCGGACCGCATGGACGATCAGTTCGCGCTGGGCCTCCCAGCAGGCACGGGCGATGGCATACGCCCCCTCCTCCCCGATCTCTTCGAGGTCGGCACACACCACCCGTGCGAGCCGCCGCAGGGCAGAGATCCGGTCCTTCCCCTTCCCGTCCGGGGTGGCCACTGTGTACTCCTCCTCCGTGATGTGCGAGAGGACCAGGTGGACGTCGGCACTCATCGCAAAGAATTCCGGGCAGACCGGTGTCGGCACCCCCCGGATCAGCACCTCCCTCACGAGAGCAGGGACCGGGGTCCTGAGGAGTCCGGTATACACCAGGTATCCCCGCTGGAGCCGGTCGAGATCGGTGAGTCCCCGCAGCCCCTCCAGCCCCTCAAGCAGGATGAGATCGGTGGTCGTGCTCCCCAGGTCCGCCAGGAGGCAGCCGGGATACCGGTCCATCAGGTACTCGGCGGAAACGAGCCAGTTTGCGGCTGCCAGTTCAGGTACGGCAGCATCGTGAAATGCGGCATCGGTGCCGTAGAACTGTGCATCCGGGAACGCCTCCCGCACCGCGTCAACGATGAAACGGATCCCTTCTGCCTTCGAGGAGAAGCAGTCTGCCAGTTCCCCTGACATCACGACAGCAGCCTCGTTTCCCCGGGAGCGGTAGCGACAGAGCACCTCCCGGATCGGGCTCTCCTGCCAGAGCGGGCAGTAGTGGATGAAGATCCCGTCTGCAGTTGCCACCTTCAGGTTGGCACCACCGACATCGATCCCGATCACAGTCGCTCCACCCCTCCCCGGTTATCGAAGCGGACCCTTCCGGAGAGGTGCACCTGATCAGGCCCTCCCCCTTTGGAGGCAGCCAGGAGCAGGTCAGCGATCTCCTCTTCCATGCAGGCGGCAATCCCGACAAGGCTGGTGGTGATGCGGGGATTGACGTCCACGACGTAAGGCCTGTCGGCAAGGACGATATCGATCCCGCAGTATCCCTGGCAGCCGAGGACATTCAGCGCTTGTACGGCAGTCTGGACAATCTCGTCGTGACGGGGATGGCTGACCGGCGTCTCTCCCCCCAGGTAGTGGAATCTCCCCTGGTCATCGATCGCGATCTCCTGCCGGTTCACGGCGAGCAGGAGCGGGGGCTTTCCCGTGTAGTAACTGCAGGCGTTCCCGGTAACGCGGCTGCCGATCAGGCTGACGCTCAGATGCTCCCCTTCGATGAACTCCTGTGCAAGCTCGCCCGTTCCCGGGTCCCCTGAGGAGATCCGCACCCCCTGTGCCCCGCAGCCCTGTTCGGGTTTGAACACCCTCCTTCCCGGCACCCCTTCGCCCGGGACCGGGATCCCGTTCTGGGAGAGGATCGCTGCTGCCCGGCGCTTGTTTGCGCACACAGCTGCGTTCAGGCTCCCGCAGCCAAGGTTGTGGGTGAGGTGCTCGAGAAGAGAGGTATACCGGAACAGCAGGTGGTCCGGGGCGATCACAAGGCCTGCCCCGCAGCCGGGTGCCAGCCGGCGGATCTCCTCTCCAAAGTCGCCGGTGCCCGGGAAGACCACCTCATGCCCGCACCGCTCAAAGCTCCCCTGGAGCACCCCGAGCATCGCAGCCCCTTCAAGGGCAAGGCCGGGCTCGTGGGCTACCGCGTACTCAGCCAGAAGTACCTTCATTACCGTACCATTGGCGCCGGCTCTGACTTAATGCCTGACGATCGGTCAAGTATTTCTCACCGCCCCTCCAAGAACTACCACGACAGATGAAGCCAACGATCCTGCTCACGAATGATGACGGAGTAAACTCCGCCGGGCTCTGGGCTGCCTACGAAGCCCTGGCACCTCTTGCCGATGTGACCGTGGTCGCCCCGGCAACCCAGCAGAGTGCAGTCGGGCGATCCATCTCGATCTTTGAGCCGATCCGGGCAAACGAGATCACGATGCACGGGGTAAAAGCCTATGCTGTCGGGGGGAAACCCACCGATTCGGTGATCATCGGCCTGTATGCCCTCTCCCTTGATCCCGTGCTCGTGGTCAGCGGGATCAACATCGGCGAGAACCTCTCCTACGAGTCGATCATGACCTCGGGTACGGTCGGTGCCGCACTCGAGGCTGCCAACCAGGGGACCCCTGCCATCGCCTTCTCTCTCCAGGTCGAGGACCAGGGCGATAAGTTCGATGATCCACGGTACCACTGCCAGAGCTTCGAAGATGCCAAGACCGTGGTCCGGGAGGTCTGCACGACCTTCCTCTCGCGGAAACTCCCCCGCGGGGCGGACATCATCAACGTGAACATCCCTTCGTGCCTGACCGGGAGATACGAGGTGACCCGCCTCTCCCACAAGCTCTTCCTGACCGGGGTGGAGAAACGGCTCGACCCGAGGGGCCGGCCCTACTTCTGGATCAACGGCCCCCTTGTCAGCGATGATGAGGAGGGGACCGATGTGCATGCCATCAGGAAAGGAAATGTCTCGCTCACCCCGATCACCCTTGACTGCACAGCCCCGGTGGCGAACGAAGAACTCCAATCGCTCTTCTCGCTCCCTTCCCGCGAATACACCCGGTGCGACAACGAGGCGCCATGAATTACAATACGGAGGTATCATACATGGATGAACACTCCCTGCACCAGGAAACTCCCCTGACCCGGATGAAACGCGAGGCAGGGTACCATGCTGCCGGCATGGTGGAAGACGGGATGGTCATTGGGCTTGGGACCGGCTCAACGACGTACTATGCGATGGAACACCTCTCCGCCCTGATCGATGAGGGCCTCCGCATCCAGGGGGTCCCGACCTCGTTCCAGACCGAGATGCTGGCCCGGCAGCTCCGGATCCCGCTCACCACCCTTGATACCTACCCGGAGCTCGACCTTGCCATCGATGGGGCAGACCAGGTCGATCCCTCCCTCCGCCTGATCAAGGGGAGGGGGGCTGCACTGACCCGCGAGAAGTGCGTGGCTGCAGCAGCACAGAGCCTCGTGATCGTCGTGGACGCCTCGAAATGCGTGGACACCCTGGCGGCCCCTGTCCCGCTCGAGGTGATCCCGTTCGCCCTCCAGCCCGTCATACTCGGTGTCCGGGCGCTTGGCGGCATCCCGGAGCTCCGGACCGGAGTACGGAAAGACGGCCCGGTGATCACCGACAATGGAAACTTCATCCTCGACTGCTCGTTTGGGACCATCGGTGAACCGGAACGTCTCGAAGGGATCCTCACCCTGATGCCGGGGGTGCTCTCCTGCGGCCTCTTCTGTGCATTCGTGGAAAAGAGTGTCATCGTTGTCGGTCGGGATGAAGGGTGTCGCGAGCTCAGGCTGTGACCGGCTCGCTCTGCCATCACGAGCGGACGACACCTGATTTTTATGAGGGGATAGTGCCATTTTTTCTGATCAGTGCCGTCTGCGTCCCCCACATCCGGTGTATCGGGAGATTCGGGACATCATAAAAACCGCGAAACTCCGGGTAGTTGAAACCCGTGAAGCTCCGGGTATTTGAAACCCGTGAAACTCCGGCTCCGAATAGTGAAAACTCGTGCAGACTTTATACCGGGAGGGAATGGTACGCCCCGGCAGCCCCAAGAGACGAGATCCAGGTGACCGGGCCCTTCCTGTCCTCCCTTCGTGGATATCCGCGGGGAGTGTTCCGGACGAACCGGGGTCGGGAGCGTGCTGACACGCCACTACTTTAAGAGAATATCCTCATGAGAGAAGTCTGTCGATGAAATCAATACGCCCTTCGGGTAAAAAAGAGAGCAGTGAGAGTGCACTCCCTGCTTCTACTGGATATAATTTCGTATCTGCTGGATGATCGAGAGCTGCAGGTTTGCTTCTTCACGCTTTGCTTTTTCAAGGGTATCCGTGATCTCCCCGACGGAGCGTGACAGCCGGTAGATCTTCACCGGCCTTCCCTTATTCTCGGCCTTGATCTCGCGGTTCTCGACCCAGTCCTGCTCGATCATGGCAGCCATCGCGAGGCTGACTTCGGGCTGACGGAGATCCGTACCCCGCTCGATATCCCGGGATGTTGCCTCCGAATTGTGGGCTAGGTAGACAAGCACCCTGGCCACATTCCGCTTCAGTCCTATCTTTATGAGCAGGTCTGCCAGCTCCTCCTCATCCTGGGTGAAATACATCACATTTCGGGCTCTCAACACATGAACACCTGTTGCTTTATTTTATATGTATAAAATAATAAGTTTTCTATATATAAAAATATTATTATTATATAACTAGTATCTGAAAAGAGAGGCTACAGAATAAAAAGGAATTCAAAAGCAAATAAAAATTGTGGTCACTGCAGCATCACAGGAGGCCAAGGTTCTTCAAGTCATTCAGGATCTTCTGCACCGCCTTCTTTGCATCCTGGGGCTCCTTGCCCCCGGTGATGATCAGTTTCCCGGACCCGAAGAGGAGTACCACCACTTTTGGATTCTCGAGTCGGTATACCAGCCCGGGGAACTGTTCGGGCTCGTACTCGATCCGGTCAAGGTTGAATCCGACCGCAATCTTGTTCAGGTTGATGCCCGATCCGAGGTCGGCGGAGGTGACAATATTCTGGATCTTGTAGGTCAGCTTCTGGGGGATATCGATCTGCAGTCCCCTGAGCAGGTTTCCAAGGATCTCGAGCCCTTCAGAGAGGCTCTCGATACTTTTTGCCCCGGTAAGTACTACCTTTCCCGACCCGAAGACCAGCGCCGCAATCTTGGGATCCTGCATCCTGATGACAACGCCCGGGAACCTCTTTTTATTGTACTCTGCATCCTTGATCTGGGAAGCCAGTGCTGGCAGATCAAGGTAATCCGTCACCTTTGCCGAGGCGACGATATTCTCAATTTTGAGAGAGTCCTCTGGCTTGACCTTCATATTTATAAATGCCTCAGGACAGTATATAAACAGTTGGGTGATGCTACCTCGAGAAACCAGCAGCACCCCTTTTCCGGCGTCCCCCCTCAAATGTGGTGATTGGACCCGATCGCGGGAGGGGGAAGGAAACCGGGCCTGTGGGAAGACCGCCCCTGCGGGTTCTCCTGATAACCTTTATTATCCTGGGGATGAAGACGGAACTGATTGTATGGCAAGCTGGCTCCTCACCCTCGGGATTATTTTTATCGTGATTGCAATCGTCCTGATGCTCCTTGGATTCATCGGGAGGATTGCGTGGACCATCGGAAAATGGCTGATCATCATCTTCATTGTGCTGGCACTCCTGTCGTGGGTATTCTCCGTCATCTGATCATCCGACGGGGATTACCACTATCTTCAACACGGATCGATGTTCGTTGATTCAGGTATGCGGGGCAACCAGGATGGGAGGGAAAAGCCATCCGTTCCTCTCTTCTCTTTTTTTATCCCCATGTTCTCTCTGAAGGTTCACCCCTTCTCCCTTCTGATGAGAACCATCGGAAGGATTGCCACCATTCATCAACAGGGGGCGAGGCACTGGCTTTTCGGGATGATGTCAACCCTCCCGTAGAAGAACGTAAAAAAAGAGCCGCATGATGGCCTTCCCTCGAGCCCGGGCTTATCGTCTCAGTCGCATTCTTGCGCTCGCCATATCGGGCAGGGCGTTTGGCTTTTTGACCAAGGTAAAGGGGGGCCATCCCTCCCAGGCTGGATATTCCGGCTCAGGGCGAATGACCTCCTGATCTTCTTCATTTGTGATGGGGGGAGTGGGTGTGTCCGCACTTCCCTCGCGGTGCCATTTCTCCCAGAGATCTCCTGCTTCCTCTGGGGAGATCGTATCAAAGACCAGCGAATAGTGATCTTCCCCAAACCGTTCAAGGTAATACTGGTCATATCCCTCCCAGGTATCCACCTCGTCAGCCGACGCAATCCCGAGCACGGTCACCAGGAACAGCATCAGGCCTGCCACGATCAGTATCCTCCCTCTCATCATTCATCATCTCTGAAGTGCATTGATGGGATCCTCACTAACTGCCTCATTTGGATTTCATATCGGGAATAGAGAAATGTGAGATAGATAGACTACTCCCTAATTAAACATTGGTATGATTGCTCTCCCCTGGGAACCGATAAAACGGGGTGTGATGGAGGTGGGTATGTGAGCTGTTGCAGGCTTCGTCCCGATTGGAGTGACATACGTCATCCTTGATGATATCGGCAAAGGGCACAACCACGTGGGTGTGCAGCAAGGCATCCGGACCCAGGGCACAGACCAGCTTTATAAGAGAATAGGAACCGTTTTTCCTGCGTTTCCATGCGTCACATCAAGACGCCATCATTTCAGCACAGGGCATTCATTTCAGCACAGGGAAAAGGGTCATACAAGGGCAGACCGGTGCATCTTATCACGGAAGGAGACCAGATCGGTGATCGGTGTATTTGCCAGTCCATACCTGTCTTGGACCAAACGTTCAGAAATAATCAGAGGGATAGGTATTCCAGGTGAACGGATCCGTTGCGTTCCTGAACCTGTCCTCCCCAAAAATTTCAAGGTAGCGTGCAATATACCCCTCCCTGTCAAGAGGGTTAATCTTGATCGCATACTTGTCCTCCCCGAATTTTTCGAGGTAGCGTGCGGTATATCCTTCAGCGTCAAGGGGGGCAGTCTTGATCGCATACTTGTCCTCCCCGAATTTTTCGAGGTAGCTTGCTGTATACCCCTCCCAGAAAGAAGCCTCTGAGGCGGATGCACCCCCTGTTGCCAGTATCACCACCAGGATCAGACCGGCAAAGATGATCACTTTCTTCATCCACAATCACCTCCTTCTCCAGGATCGACCCGGGATGTATTATCCTGTTCTTTCGGGCTCCTGCTCCCGGAGTATGGCAATGAGAGTTACCTGGTCCACCCTCCTCTTAATAGTGTGTTTTGTACCAATCCGGCAATGGGATTGAGTGAGGGGGGGATGTGCATCATCGTCCTCCCGAACGTGAACCAAACACATCCCAGCGGGTTGGGTAACTCCTGCTCTATTATTTACTCATATGAGCATAATAATGTACATATAAGCAACGTACCCCTCTTCACCATCAGAGCAACGTACCCCTCTTCATCATAACCGGATGCGGCTCCGGGCATTTCCGTTATCCTTGTGGTGATCCGGGGTATGCCGGAATGGTGGAACCTCAATGAAAAAAACAGGTATTATTAAAGACCTTCTTGCCACTCTGCCGGGCAGTCCGGTCCCGGTCCGGGCTGTTCTGGTCGGTGCCCACTGGACCGCCGTCTGTAGCAGCCACTGCGGCCTTGCCACGACAGTGATCAGCGATAAACCCCATGACCACACGACCGTTGTGCGTGATGCGGGGCGGTTATCCCTGAAAAGCGCACAGGAACTGGCTGCATATGCCCTGTCAGAGAACAGCCTTGAGGCCGCGATCGGAGTGGCTGCTATCAACTCCCTCCTTGCCCCCGATGAGCGGGATGCCGTCGAGATGAACGCGTCTGAGGTACTGATGAAAGAAGGGGTCGGGAAAAATATTGCACTGGTGGGTCATTTTCCTTTCATCCCCAAACTCCGTACCCTTGCATCCAACCTCTGGGTGATCGAGCAGTATCCCTTCGGCGATGAGTACCCCGCGGACTCTGCGGGGAGTCTCATTCCCAGGGCAGATGTGGTGGCACTGACCGGAAGTGCACTGATCAACCATACCCTCGATCATCTGCTCGACCTGTGCAGTCCTGACGCTCTGGTCATGGTGCTCGGACCCAGCACACCACTCTCACCAGTCCTTTTTGATCACGGTGCAACCATAATCGCCGGTTCTCGTGTTGTGGACGAGACCGCTGTGATGAGCTGTATCGGGCAGGGTGCGATATTCAGACAGGTTTCCGGCGTCCGCCTCCTGGCATTCACGCGCCCGGGTCCGCTCCCGGGAAAAGAGAGGGGGGTCAGCTGATGAAAGGAAACGAACACAAGGCGCTGGAATCCGAAGACAGCGGTCAGTCCACCGATTTCTCTTCACCGTTTACCTATACGCCGATAGGGATCGTTCATTCCCCCTTCTCCGATCTCGCAGGAATGCCGATCCAGCCGTCGGGGGCAAAGGGGATAAAGGGAACGATCGAGATCCGTCAGGAGTTCATTGCAGGTCTTCGCGATGTTGAGGAATTCTCCCATCTCATCCTGATCTATGCGTTTCATCGCTGCCAGGGGTATTCGCTTGAAGTGACACCCTTCCTCGATCCCCGGTCCCACGGGGTCTTCGCGACGCGGGCACCAAAACGGCCAAACGCGATCGGCCTCTCGATCGTTCAGCTCACCGGGATAAAGGGAACCATCCTGGCGATCGAGGATGTGGACATCCTTGATGGCACCCCGCTCCTGGACATCAAGCCCTATGTACCTGCGTTTGATTCCTACAGCAATGCAAAGGCCGGGTGGCTTGATGGAGTCTCCCACCATGCAGCATTCGTCAGGTCTGATGAACGGTTTCACTAGAAGGGGGACTATCGAATTCCGGAGAAGGATCGGCACCTGCCTCCCGGATACCTGCCGTGGCTTTTTGAGTGCAGGGATCTGATGGGGGATCGTACCAAGAAAGCTCCGACGGCGGGACGGGATCTGCATCTTCGGGGATCCCAGGCCCCCCCCTAAAAGACCGACTGCCAAAGAAGAGGAGGTGACTATTCACCAGGTTCCGACCCTTTTTGCTCTCAAAATCCGGCGTAAAGGGAGTGGGACAGGGTTTTTTTCATCCCATCAGGGACGGAGATTTTTCATTCCGTCGGATACAGAGATACGTTAATCGTACTGCCGCCAGGTATGCCCGCAGACGGTGCACCGGAAGAACCTGACCTCGCTCTCGTCTGCAGCCCGGAGCTGGCGGAGCCACCAGAATGCAAGGTTGTTCTCGCACTTGGGGCACTTGATCGCGATCGTCGGGAGGGTCGGGATCGAACCCTCCTCCTCGACGATAACGATCTCCTTTTCACTCCGCTTCCTCGTCTTCTGGAGCTGGTCTTTTTCGGTGATCTTCCTGATGTACCCGCACTTCCGGCATTTGAGCTGGCCCGCCGAGGATATCATCAGGCTCTTGCACTCAGGACAGAACATTGGTTCATTAATTTGTGCACATTCATGATTAAAGCTCCGGAGAACGTCGGAACGCTCTCCAATCAGCACTATGCCCAATCGGAAACCCTTTTTTCATTGTGCGACGAACCATACAGGGATGAAAGAGCTCTTCGTGCTTGCATCATGCATCTTTTTTCTTGCATTCCTGATCCCCACCAGGGCACGGAGATATTTCGCTATCCTCGGGTGGACGGCGATCGTCCTCTTCCTGTTTGCCGAGGTCCCCTACTATTTCTCCATCAACAATTTCCTGTATCCCACCCTCGCGGTCCTGGCAGTTCCGTTCCTGTACATCACGGTAAAATACCTCCTTGCCGGGGACCCGAGGGTCGAGCACCTCTCAAGGGCAGCTGCCGTTGCCTTCCTCATCTATGCACCGTTTGCCTTTACCCCGCTTGGTGACTGGCTCATCTCGGTGGTGGTCGGGCAGACGCTCTGGCTCGTCCGGTCGCTTGGATTCGGGGCGGATCTCCATGCCTGGAACATGGTGATCAGGAACGGATTCCGGGTGGAGATCATCCTTGCCTGCACCGGGATCCAGGCCATCGCCATCATGCTCGGGGTTGCGTTTGCCATCCCGACCACGCTGCGGTCGAAGATCCTGTCGTTTCTCCTGGTCGTCCCCACCATTTACCTCCTGAACCTGATCAGGAACACTGCCGTGATCATCGCCTACACCGAACAATGGTTCCCCTTCCTCCCGGATATTGCCGGGAACGGGGAGTTCGGGTACGAGAGCTTCTTCTGGGCTCATAACGTGATAGCTGAGCTGCTCGCCCTGGTTCTTCTCGTCGCCATTGCCTACGGCCTCTTCCGGATCATCCCGGGTCTCGCCGACCTTGCGGCAGGCCTCTACGATCTGTATTCAGGGGAGGTCAGGAGAGTCTTCCATAGAGATAGATGATCCGCTGCAGCGCCGAGAGGTTGGTGCAGAGGGCGATCAGGATAACCGAGACCCAGATAAACCCGGTGACCCCCCCGATGATCAGGACGAGGATCGTCTCCGGGCGCCCGAAAAAGCCGATCCCCTCAAGCGGGTCCTCGATCTTTCCGCCGATTCGGTCCTTGTATCCCGTCTCTGCATAGACCACCGGCTTGATGAACGTGTTCATCAGGGAGCCGATGATGGCAACGGCAACGATGGCAACATCACTGACGGGGGGAAAGTCCGCGAACTGGGACAGGATCGCGATGCCCGAGAGGCCGACTCCAAGGAGGACAAGGGCATCCACATACTTGTCAGCGATCCAGTCAAAGACTGCCCCAAAACGGGTTTCCCTGTCGGTCCGCCGGGCAACGCTGCCATCGACCAGGTCCAGGACAGCAGAGATGAAAAGAAAGAGACTCCCGAGAATGAACATCTGGTAAAAATAGCATACCGCACACAGCATCCCGGCGAAGAGAGAGAGAAGGGAGATCTGGTTCGGGGTGATGCCGGCCTTGCAGAACACGGTGGCGATCGGCTCAACATAACGGACAAGCCGGGGCCGGAGTGCGGTTATGTTCATGGATCATCTAAGCAGCAGCTCAATGGATAATACTTGCCATCGTCCGTCATGAATGTGGCAGGGAGCAGCAGAGGGGCCAACCTCTTTAACCGATCAGGGCGAAGCTTCTCCTGCAAAGGTCGTAGTCGTGCCGGAATCACCTGATCGCCCCCACGTGCTGATGATGTCGGAGATCACAGCGGATGGCAAGCTGACCCTCAAGAAAGGGAGCTCGAGCAAGATCCTGATGAAATACATGGATCCTGCCACCGAGATCCTGCTCCATCGGACCAGGGCTTCCCTTGATGCCATCATGGTCGGGGCAAATACGATCCGGATTGACAACTCCTACCTGACTGTCCGCCTGGTGGAAGGGAAGAGCCCGATCCGGGTCATCCCCTCAAGCATGGCCGATATCCCCCTTGACGCCAATGTCCTCTCCCCGGATGCTCCTACGGTCATTGCCGTCTCAGAGCAGGCACCGGCCGACAGGGTGGATGCCATCCGGAAGCGGGGTGCAGAGGTGGTGTGTGCCGGGCAGGGCCATGTCCACCTCCCCACCCTCATGAGGATTCTCCGGACACGGTACGGGGTGAGGAAACTGATGATCGAGGGAGGACCCACGCTGAACTGGCATATGCTCCACCACCGCCTCGTCGATGAGATCCGCCTCATCCACCTCCCCTTCATCGTCGGGGGTGCTGATACCCCGTCACTTGTCGGGGGTATGCATATCGAGACGGAGGAGGAGATGATCCGGCTGGTCCTGAAAGATCACTATCTCTGCGGTACCAACCTCGTGACCGAGTATGATGTGCTCTACCCTCCCGGGCAACTGAACGATGAACCCGGCCGGATCTCGTGAACGACCGCTGAAAAGGTTCACGCTCGTTCCTTTTTTCCTCAAATACCAGAGAGAGGTATCTTCCACAGATCTCAGAGAGAGGTATCTTCAGCATGTCTCATGGGGAGTGTTCTGAAAGAGTACATCACGAGTATTATCCTGAAGGGGAACACACCCGGGGTAATTTCCCCAGGAGAGTCTCTCGGGTAGCTGGCCTTCAGGGGAGCATCCCCCAAAGATCACTTCCGGGAATGATATCCCTGTACTATTCCAGCCAAGGATCCCCCCGGGTAACAACTACGGGGAGAGTTCAACTGAATGTCAGTGCCGGACCCTATGGATCCCGGGAATGTTGATCACGAGAGCCTTCCCCGGAGCATTCGTTTTGGAACGATCCCTGGATCATTCACCCTGCAATCAGATCATCGCAAGGGGATCGGTTTTCATGTACTCCCTGCACACGGTGGTGGCGTACTGCCCGGGCTGAAGGGAGAAGGCAAGTGTTACCCGGTCCCCCTCCAGGGTGGCGGTGATCCCGGTTGCAAGCGAGGCAGGGCGCATAGCCCCGTCAAACCGGGCATGCACGAGGTCAGATACTGTACAGAAATCGCTCTTCTGTATGCCATCATCAGAGAGGAAGTGTTCCATAGCCGAGGTGTCCGTACAGGGGAGTGCCTTGTCGCTGCACCCCGGCATCCGTATGGCGATCCGGCACCGGCCTCTCGCGACCTGGATCCGTGCGTTCCCGGCAGTCGCGGCAGAGACCCGGTCTTCCCTCCCGTTCAGGAAGAGAAGCCGGTCACCAGGGATTGGTTCGGAGAAGCTGCCCGCTTCAGCCATCCGTAATGACAGGGCCTTATTGAACAGGAGGGACTGGTATGCACTGACCAGCATCGAGAGGATCTTCGGGGGGAGGATCCGGAGTGCTCCACGGTAATCCCCGGGATGGGACGCGATGTGGTGGAGCATCGTCCGCTCGTAGTTCAGGTGCAGCGGAAACTCCCTGATCGACCGGAGCGGGTCCCGGTGCTCCAAAAACGAGCTGCGTGCCTCCCTCACCCCTTCGGGCTCCCCGGGAAATGCAGCCCCGATATAGTGGCAGACTGCCGCCTCATAGTCCCCCCGCAGAATATATGCCCCGGTGGTATGGCTGATCGGCCGGATCGCCCCGAATCGCTGGATTCCAAAGTAGTTCGGGATACCGTCCTGGCATGCGGCGGTCACCAGAGAGAGGATCTCCGGATCGGCACAGGCGTCCCGAATGGTAATGGTGAACCGGTTCGCTGCATGGGAGCCGAGTGCAAGGGGGGAGGAGGATCGCCCGACCGGCTCGAGCGTGATATCCCGGATCCGGACCTGCTCGATCTCCTCTGCAGTGATCCCCTCGATTGAGATCAGCTGGGAGGTGACGGCATGCTTGTCCTTGGTCCCTGCAAACCCGATCCGTTTATACGAGATGCCGAGGCGTTTTGCAATCTCCTTTACCGCCCGCTGCTGGTCCCAGTCCTTTTTCGTCAGCCTGCAGATCAGGAACCGGCCTTCTGTGCCGATATCGCCCGGAATCTCTTCAACAATGAAGTCTTCGGGCAGAGCACGGAGCCGCCCTCCTGTCCCGGCAGTGTCGGTCCCGTAGTACCGCATACCAAGCAGCTGCTCGAGGGGATACGGGCTCTCTCTCATAGGAGCGCGAGGTCCCCCGTGATCTTGTCGAGGTCTTCCGACTTTGCAGGCCCGAGCCCCAGCGCCGTGATGGTTCCCGGCGGCACCTCGGTCATCCCGGCATCCTGGACCAGGGCTGCCGCTATCCCTGCCACCTCTGCCAGGGTCTTCAGCTCAAAGAGGATCTTTTCACCGGCCACCTTCAGGACGACCTTCTTCTGCCCCTCGGCACACCAGCGCCTGCGTGAGGCAGCCTTCGACCGGCCGCAGGCAAGGATCGATGCATGTGCAGCCTGGGCGCACATCTTCCCGCAGCTCATCCTGAGGTCGGAGCGCACCACCAGGCACTGCTTCCACTCAAATACCGGACCTTTCTCCATTGCTCTCACACTACGTTCCCGTGGAGTATCAAATAGATGGCCATGGAGTAGTGGGAGGAGAAGAGGCCGCAATACCACCTGAATCGCTCGTGGTGCAATGCCCAGGTACCTGCTCGAGGATCAGTTCGTTTGCAGGTTCACCCGAACGTCACACAAAAGCAGGGAGTGGGTATCCCTGGCAGGACTGCATGGGGTGTGGGTGAGGACTTTTTTTCCGGGCTGGATCTGTCAGATTGATGCCCTGAAAGGAGAACCTAGAACACGATCGTGACAGAACGGGACCAGTATGATGTCGTGGTGGTGGGTGCCGGCCCTGCAGGGAGCACCTGCGCACGCCGGTGTGCCGAGCTCGGCCTCTCCACGTGCCTGATCGAGGAGCATGCCGCGATCGGGTATCCTGTCCAGTGTGCGGGGCTCCTCTCGGCCAGGGCACTCGCCGCGTGCCAGGTCTCAGAAAAACCGGTGCTCAACGAGGTCTCCGGCGCGAGTATCGTGACCTCCCGGGGCTCCCGGCTCACGTTTGATGCAGGTACGACCAAGGCATTCGTGGTCGACCGGGGACTTCTCGACAGGGAGATGGCAACGGCGGCCGCAGATGCCGGTGCCGAGGTCCGGGTCAAGACTGCCTACGTGAAGCGATCGGGATCGGTGATTATCACGAGAGGGATGGAGGGAAAGGGCGAGATCGCGTGCCGTATGCTGATCGCTGCAGACGGGCCACGGAGCCCGGTTGCTCGGGACCTCGGGATGGAGCGACCGCCTGTCTTCCTTGCCGGCATCCAGGCAGAGGTCCCACGGGAGATGGGGGGAAACCTTGTCGAGATCTACCCTGACGCATCGCCCGACTTCTTCGGTTGGATCATCCCGTCTGGGAAGGGGAGGGCCCGGATCGGCCTTGCCGGAAGGAGAGAGGTCGCCTCACGGTTCTCACGGTTCATCTCGCAACAGGGCGTGCGAAGCTGCTGCCACTTCGTGACCGGGACGATTCCGATCGGTGTGATGCCCCGGACGTATGGCCACGGGACCCTCTTTATTGGGGATGCTGCCGGGTTCCCGAAACCCACCTCGGGGGGTGGGGTCTATACCGGCGTGCGGTCGGCATACCACGCAGCAGAGACCGCCTGTGAAGCCTGCAACGAGGGGTCTGCCGCAGACGGCCTGCTCTGCCGGTACGAACGGCGCTGGAGAGCAGAACTGGGCAGGGACCTGGAGCTCGGCTTCCGCCTCTTCTCCGCCCGCGGGAAGCTGACAGGAGAAGAGGTTCACCAGCTGGTCAGGGTGCTGAACGATCCCTCCCTCAAGGCCGATATCCTCACGTATGGGGACATGGATCAGCCCGGCGTCCTGCTGCGGCGCATTTTAAAAAATCCGAAGATATATCCTGTTTTGGGAATACTACTCCGATCAGGAGTACGCCAAATTATCAAATAATAATCTTTTTTATGTATGAATTCATACGAATGTTTAAATTATTATGAAAAGGTGACGTCATGCACATCCCCGATGCGTTTATTCCGCTGCCCCAGGCAGCAGTCTACTGGATCATCGCCCTGGTCTTCATCGCCCTCGCCCTCAGGTGGGCAAGAAGGGAGCTCTCGGAAGAGAAGATCCCGCTCGTGGCCATCCTCGCCGCCGGGATCTTTGCCATACAGGCGGTCAATGTCCCGATCCCCTGGGGCACGAGCGGGCATATGATGGGTGCCGCGCTCGCTGCTATCGTTCTCGGCTCACCCTTCGCAGCCGTCTTCATCCTCACCCTCGTCCTGATTGTCCAGGGGGTGCTCTTCGGAGACGGGGGCCTTACCGTGATGGGAGCCAATATCATCAACATGGGAGTGATCGGAGGATTTGTCGGGTATTACAGCTACCGCGGGCTCTTACCGGTCTTCAAGTCCCCCTACGCTCCCGCCTTCATCGCCGGCTGGCTATCGCTGTTTGTTGCATCCCTGGCCTGTGCGGTGGAGATGGCACTCGCGGGCACTTTCCCGCTCGAACTCGGACTCCTCTCCATGGGCCTCTACCATGCCATCATCGGCATCATTGAGGGAGGGATCACCGCAATCGCGATCTATCTTATCACAACGGCACGTCCTGATATCATGGCGGAGCGTGAGGTGGTGCCGGCATGATGGACAAAAAGAACTTCCTCTTTGCAGGGATTGCCATCGCCCTGATCATCGCCGCTATGGCACCCTTTATCGCCTCCAGCAATCCTGACGGCCTCGAGAGTGCCTTCTTCGGAATTTTCGGAGCAAAGGACCTGAGAGGTTCGAACCTCGATGAGGAGATGGCCAGCACAGCTGAGGAGGAGGTGACCGCGATCACCGGCAACGAGTACTCCTTCGCTTCCCCGTTCCCCGATTACAGCATCGAAGGACTCGCAAAGTTTGGTGAGGCTGCTGCCGTTATCATCGGCACCCTTGTCGTGGTCGGCATCGCGTTCGGATTATCAAGGGTCGTCGCCCGCAAGAGTTGAAAGACAACCATTTATCTATTTTTTTCGCACAGTATTCCTGCAATGCACCTCCTTGAAACCCGCGATCTGACCTATGTCTACCCCGGGAACGTGACCGGGCTTGACCACGTGAACTTCATCGCCGGGAGAAATGCACGGATCGCGGTCATAGGTGCCAACGGGGCAGGAAAGAGCACCCTTTTCAAGCACTTCAACGGGATCCTCCGGCCAACGAGCGGGACGGTACTGGTCCATGGCGAGCCGATCACCCAGAAGAACATCCGGGAAGTCCGGAAGTTTGTCGGGCTCGTCTTCCAGAACGCCGATGACCAGATCTTCTCCCCCACGGTCGAGCAGGACGTGGCCTTCGGGCCGATGAACCTTGGGCTGGATGCCGAGACCGTCAATCATCGCGTCGATGAAGCCCTTGCAATGGTCGGGATCGAGCACCTGAGGGAGCGGGTACCCCACCATCTCTCCGGAGGAGAGAAGAAGCGGGTGGCGATCGCCGGGGTGATCGCAATGGAGCCGCAGGTGATCGTCCTCGACGAGCCGACTGCCGGGCTTGACCCGAAGGGGGTAAAGGACCTGATCGGGGTGATCAATGCCCTGGCCCGTGAGTACGGGATCACCGTCATCTTCTCCACCCACGATGTCTCCCTGGTCCCCGAGGTTGCTGATCACCTCTACGTGATGCACAGGGGAAGCATCGTTGCCGAGGGCCGCGTCTCGGATGTCTTCGCCGACCTGGAACTCTTAAGCTCGGTCCGGCTGGACGTCCCGGTCATCCCCAAGCTGATCCGGCAGCTCCGCGAGGAAGGGCTCGATATCGCGATGGCGTATACCCTCGACGAAGCAAAGGCCGCCTTCCTGAAGACCTACAGGGAACGGGCATGATCGAAGACCTCTTCTTCCTCGAGAAGCAGGCGTATAAAAAGAGCCCGGTCCATGCGCTCGATGCACGGGTCAAGATCATCATCGCTTTCGCGGCCATCATCGCGATCGTTGCCGTGCCGTACTCCACCATGATCTACACGGTCGGTGCGATCTTCTTTGCATTCTTTATCGTGCTGTGGGCATTCTCCCTGCTCTCTCCCGCGGTCTACCTCAAACGGCTTGCGGTCATCCTGCCGTTTGGCATCTTCCTGATCGTATTCCAGATCTTTTTCAAGAACCCGTACTACGAGAGTTTTACGACAATCGCCACCCTGCCGTTCGGGATCGAGATCTATGCCGAATCGGTCCAGTTTGCCTCCATCCTCCTCGTCAAGTTCCTCGTCTCTGTCTCGTTCATCATCCTCCTCTCTTCCACCACGCGGACCCAGGACCTCCTCGAGGGAGCCGGCCGGCTCGGCCTCCCTGCCGAGTTCACCCTCACGCTCGGGATGATGCTCCGCTACCTCTACGTCTTCGGGTACATGATACGGAAGATGACCCAGTCGCTTGAAACCCGCTGTTTCAATCCCTTCGACCGAACCCTCCCCTACCGGTACCGGCTGGAGAAGGTGGCGTACGCCGTAGGGACCCTGTTCATCCGTTCCTACGAGCAGGGGGAACGGACGTACACTGCCATGCTCTGCCGTGGATACGGACGGGAGAGCCACCTGTACATCGCGAAAAAACCCCTGAAAGGGAGGGACTGGACATTCCTCGCGGCAGGATTGCTGCTGATCATCGCCACCCCCCTCCTGGCATGGGCCCGGATCATCGTCCTTGCCTGACCCCCGCATCCTTTATCCTCCCCGCACCTGATATCTCTTTCATGGAGAGTAAATTCGGACGGGGATTTATCACGACCATCGTGCTCATCTGCAGGCATTTTGCCCTGCCTCCCGAGCAGGCATTCTACGGTGCAGCAGATCACCTTGACGGGTTCGAGATCCCCCCGCAATACAAGGGGACCGAAGTGGAGGAGCTGGCATTAAAATTAAGGAAAAGGATAGTCTGGCACCAGCCGGGAACCCTCGACAAGGAAGAGGCCGCCGAGGTGATCCGGATCCTCAACCGGCTGATCATTGCCATTGACACATCGCTTGGGATCACCAATCCCGAACTGGGCGAATTCCTCTGAATTCCTGGCCGTCTGAACCATTAAGAGGGAAAACGACCAATACTTAGTGTGACGGTCAGGAATTTCAATACATTTTTCACGGGGAGGTGAGTGATTGACCGAGACGTATGACGCATCGCATATCACCGTACTTGAAGGCCTGCAGCCGGTACGGGAACGACCGGCCATGTATATCGGGAGTACCGATGCGAGAGGGCTCCACCATCTCGTGTATGAAGTGGTGGACAACTCGATCGATGAAGCCCTTGCCGGGTACTGCACCCGCATCGCGGTGACGATCAACAAGGACGGTTCCATTGCGGTGGAGGACAACGGGCGGGGAATTCCTGTCGACCGGATGGAGAAGAACGGAAAGTCTGCCCTCGAAGTCGTACTCACCGTCCTCCATGCGGGGGGAAAATTCGACAAGGCGACCTACCAGGTCTCGGGGGGCCTCCATGGGGTCGGAGTATCGGTCGTCAATGCCCTGTCAAGCTGGCTTGAGGCCCGGGTGTACCGCGAGGGAAACATCTACGAGATGCGGTTTGCCCAGGGGAAGGTCCTCTCGGCCCCCTCGCAGCGCGAGGAGACCTGGCCCGAGCTGCTCACCCGGTACCAGGCCTGGTATGGTGAAATGGCACCCCTCCCGGCCGACAAGCCGGTTCCCGGCGACCAGCAGGGTGACCTGAGGCGGGAGTTCCTCTCCCGCTGCGGATCGAGGATGACGGGTACCCGGATTACCTTCATCCCTGACAAGACGATCTTTGAGACGACCCAGTTCGATTACGATCTCCTCTCCCACCGGCTCAGGGAGCTCGCCTTCCTGAATGCGGGCCTCACCATCATCATCACCGATGAGCGGACCGGGGATCATGTCAGCTACTGTTATGCCGGGGGCCTGTCGGAATTCGTGGGGTACCTGAACGAGGGGGCGGAATGCATCCACCCCGCCCCGATCTACATCTGCCGGAAGGACGAGGAGAATAAAGTCGAGCTCGAGGTGGCGATGCAGTATACCACGGGATACGATGAGAAGATCTTCAGCTACGTCAACTCCGTCAATACCCGGGAGGGCGGGACCCACCTTGAGGGATTCAGGAGCGCCATCACCCGTGCCATCAACATCGTTGCAAAGCGGAACGGCCTGATCAAGGAGAACGCCACGATCACGCTGCGGGGCGAGGATGTCAGGGAAGGCCTGACCTCGGTCGTCTCGGTCAAGATGGCGAGCCCGCAGTTTGAGGGGCAGACCAAGATGAGGCTGGGGAACAGCAATGTGAAAGGGATCGCCGACTCCCTCGTTTATGCCGCACTCACCGAATATTTCGATGAGAACCCCAAGGTGCTCCAGGCCATCGTGGAGAAGGCGCTGTCTGCGGCAAAAGCACGGGAGGCTGCAAGGAACGCCCGTGAGCTTGCCCGGCGGAAGAGCACACTTGAGAGTGCAGGCCTGCCCGGCAAGCTGGCAGACTGCTCCGAGCGTGACCCGAAAAAGAGCGAGATCTATATCGTGGAAGGAGATTCGGCAGGCGGGAGCGCCAAGCAGGGAAGGGACCGGAAATTCCAGGCCATCCTCCCGCTGCGGGGGAAGATCCTGAACGTGGAGAAGGCCGGGGAGCACCAGATCCTGAAAAATGCCGAGATCCAGACGCTCATCTCTGCCATCGGCACGGGTATTGGCGAGAAGTTCGAGATCGACCATGCACGATACCACCATATCGTGATCATGACTGATGCCGATGTCGACGGCGCCCATATCCGGACCCTTCTCCTCACCTTCTTCTACCGGTATATGCTCAGGCTGATCGAGGCCGGCTATGTCTACATCGCCCAGCCCCCGCTCTTCTCTGTCATGAAGGGAAAGGAGGAGCGGTATGCTTACCGCGAAGAGGACATGAAACGGATCCTCTCCGAGCTGGGGGAGAAGGGGGTCTCGGTCAAGCGGTACAAGGGTCTTGGGGAGATGAACGCCCAGCAGCTCTGGGATACGACCATGAACCCGGAGCAACGGATCTTCAAGCAGGTCACGATCGAGGACGCCATGGAGGCAAACGAGATCTTCAAGACCCTGATGGGCAAGGATGTTGAAGCCCGGAAGGATTTCATCAAGCGGCATGCAAAGGAGGTGACGAACCTTGACATCTGAGGAGGCCGGCACACCGGACGCTACCCCCACCCCACGCGTCGAGCCGGTCAGCATCGAGCACGAGATGAAGACATCCTATATCGATTACGCGATGAGTGTCATCATCGGTCGTGCCATCCCCGATGTGCGGGACGGTCTGAAACCCGTTCACCGCCGATCGCTCTACGCGATGTGGGAGATGGGGAATACCAGCGACAAGCCCACGAAGAAGAGCGCCCGTGTCGTGGGAGAGGTGATGGGGAAGTTCCATCCTCACGGTGATGCGTCCATCTATGACACGATCGTCAAGATGGCCCAGCCCTTCTCCTACCGCCACATGCTCGTCCATGGCCAGGGCAACTTCGGGTCGATCGATGGTGACTCTGCGGCAGCGAGCCGGTACACCGAGGTGAGGCTGACCCCGTATGCCGAGACACTCCTTGAGGATATCGAGAAAGAGACCGTTCCCTTCGTTCCGAACTATGATGAATCTCTCAAAGAGCCGGTCGTGCTCCCGGCTAAGTTACCAAACCTGCTCGTGAACGGTTCGGACGGGATCGCGGTCGGGCTTGCCACCAAGATGCCTCCCCACAACCTGCGGGAGGTCTGCGGGGCGGTCAGGGTATACCTCGACAACCCGGAAGCCGGTATGGAGGAATTCATACGGGTCATGCCGGGCCCCGATTTCCCGACCGGCGGGATCCTGATGGGGACTGAAGGGGCCAGGAACGTCTATGCGACAGGCCAGGGCCGGCTCGTCGTCCGGGGTGTTGCGAATATCGAGGAGGCCGCAAGCGGCAGCCGCGGGGACCGGATCATCGTGACCGAGCTCCCCTACCAGGTCAACAAGGCACAGTGGATCACCGCGATCGCCGATATGGTCAAAGAGAAGCGGATCGACGGTATCAGCGATATCCGGGACGAATCCGACAAGGAAGGGATCCGGGTGGTCTTTGAACTCCGGAAGGGGGCGATTGCCCCGGTCATCCTGAACAACCTCTACAAGCATACCGCACTCGAGTCGAGTTTCTGGGCGATCAACTATGCCATCGTCGATAACCAGCCCAAGATCCTCACCCTCACCGGACTCCTCGAGGAATTTGTCAGGCACCGGATTCAGGTAATCCGGGCACGTTCAGAGTTTGACCTGAAGAAAGCGCAGGAACGGGTCCATATTCTTGACGGGCTGCTCCTGGCACTCGCACGGATCGACGAGGTCATCGCGACCATCCGTGCTTCCGATACTGCTGACACCGCCCGGGCCGCCCTCATCAGCACCTTCGGGCTCTCGGAACCGCAGGCGGCTGCGATCCTCCAGATGCAGCTCCGCCGGCTTGCTGCGCTCGAACAGCAGAAGATACTGGATGAAAAGCACGGGCTGGAGGCCGAGATCGCGAGGCTCCAGAACATCCTCTCGAGTGAGGCGAACATCAGGGATGAGATCCGTCGCGAGACTGACGAGATCGCCGCCAAGTTCGGGGACGCAAGGAGGACCCAGATCGCGCTTGACATGAGCGAACTCTCGACCGAGGACCTGATCGAGGACAAGACGGTGCTGGTCTCTATCACGACTGCAAACTACATCAAGCGCACCGACATCGACAGCTACCGGAAACAGAGGAGGGGGGGCCACGGCGTCACCGGCATGACCATCAAGGAGGATGATGTCGTCGATTCCGTCTTTGTCGCCGGGATGAAAGATTACCTCCTCTGTTTCACCAATACCGGGCGGGTCTACTGGCTGAAGGTATACCAGATCCCCGAGAGCTCCCGGGTGGCAAAAGGCAAGCCGATCGTCAACCTCCTCAACCTCAAGGATGAGGTGGTGACCACGGTCATCCCCATCCGTGAGTTTGCACAGGATCAGCATCTCCTCTTTGCAACCAGGCTCGGCCAGGTCATCAAGATCCCCCTGGACCAGTTCTCGAACCCACGGTCGGTCGGCACCAATGCCATCAGGCTGCGCGGAGGTGACCAGCTGGTCGATGTGATCATGACCGATGGGACAAAGGAGATTATCCTCACCAGCCGGTTCGGCCAGAGCCTCCGGTTCCATGAGGAGACCATCAGGACCGTGGGGAGGAATGCCCAGGGGGTCAGGGGGATGAAACTGCGGGGCGGGGATACCGTGGTTGCCCTGACGCTTCTTGAGAAGGACCACCTCCTTACCCTCTCGGATGTCGGTTTTGGCAAGAGGACCGAGTTTGACGAGTTCAGGGGGCATGGAAGGGGGACGATGGGAGTCCGGAACATGCAGCTCGATCGTGATGCGGTCGTGATCGCCTCCTGCGCCGTGTCCCAGTCCGATGAGATCCTTGTTATGACCGCGTCCGGCATCGTCATCAGGACCCCCGTCAGCGAGATACGGGTGATCGGTCGGGGGACAAAAGGGGTCAGGATCATGCGCCTGGGGGAGAACGACAAGGTCGTCGGGATCGCTGTCGTCCCAGCCGATGTTGACGGGAACGATCAGAACGGGGCAGACGGTGAGAAGGACCCGACTCGCCCTGCTTCCCCTGAACCATGAGCGATCTTCCCTGACCCATTTCTCTTACCGCGGCTGAATGTGCTGATACATCGCTCCAGGTACTTTCTGCCGGCCTTTTTTTTGGGATTTCCCGAACCGTGATCGGGCATCGCGCAGTCACCTCCCTCTCAGGGTAAAGGAATACCTATCCGGAATACCTATCCTCGTTCATTCCTGCCGGCAATGCCCTGGTGGATGGCGTGACCCCGTATTTATCTCTTCATCGTCTCCAATCCGCTCCGTGATTGCAGGGTGCCGGGCTCAGACAGGGAAGGGATGGGGGAGCACTTCAAGGGATCCCCGGATCCCATGTCTCTCATATGTACCGGAAAGAGATCCAGGTGACAACCTCACATGAAGGGGATATTCTCGATATCACTCATCAGGTGCGGGAGATCGTCCGCGAGAGCGGGATCAATGAAGGGATCGCCCATGTGTTCGTGGCAGGGTCCACTGCCGCACTCACGACCATCGAGTATGAACCCGGCGTCCTTGCCGATCTCTCCCGTGCCCTGTCGACCATCGCGCCGGACTCGATCCCCTACGCCCATGACCGCCGCTGGGGGGATGGGAACGGCCGTTCGCATGTCAGGGCATCGATAGTCGGGCCCTCCCTCTCCCTCCCGGTGGCTGACCATGACCTCCTGCTCGGTACCTGGCAGCAGGTGGTCCTGCTCGAACTGGACGTCAGAAAGGGGAGGTCACGGACGATCTTCGTATCGGTCATCGATTAGGGAAGACCGGTCCGGTGCGTTCCTCTCCAAAAGGCTCTCCAAAAGGAACGGTCCTTCCCTGAAAGAAAGTACCTGAAGTGGGTTTAAGAACCAGCAAAAAAGAAAATGGCGGGGTCATCTTCATAAAAGCGGGTATTCTGCGATCAGTCCAGGGGAATTGTCTCAAGCTGGGAGACCAGCTCCCAGATTCGCGTCCGCGCGTGAACCGGCATGTTCGGGTCGTTACTGATCTCATCGATCTTTGAGATGGCTTCGGCTGCCCGGAGCCCAGTCCCCTTGCTCTGGTTCAAAAGGAGCTGACGTGTCTCATCGGCTACCCGGCGGATATTCCGGGGGATGGTGCTGTCATCCATGATATGTTGCAGCATCTGGATGCAGTTATCGATTGTTTTCTCGGGGTTTGGCATAGGGGGCCCTCCACTCTTCTGTTATTAATACGAATATCCCACTTATAAAGTTTGGTAATCGTCATCCTGTGACCTTTTTTTAGACAAAATGCGGTTTAATTTCATTATTTCCGTCCTCCCCAGTGCAGGGCGGACCTTTTTTTTGCCTGAGGAGAAATCATGATATCTGACCACATACCTAGTATGGTCAAAGGAGAACGGAGGATGCCTGCCCCTGTGAAGCGCGAAGATGATATCATGGCCGGATACCTCCTCAAGGGGGGGAAGATGCTCTCCAAGAGCTGCCCTGCCTGCGGCTGCCCCCTCTTTGAGATCAAGGGAGAGACGCTCTGCGTGGTATGCCGGGAAGATGAGGCCAGCCGGAATCCCCCTCCCCCTGCCCCCGCACCGCTGCCGGCCCCTGCCGATAAGGAGGTCCCGGCGGGGACTGCACCATCCACCCCCTCGCTTTCGGCAGCACTGGAGGAGACACTCATCGAACTCTGCCGGCGCATCCGGCACGAGCGGGATCCCGACCAGGTGCTGATCCTCGCGAACGCGGTGAGATCCGGGGTAAAAGCCCTGAAGCAGCTCCGCTAGGGGCTCAAGATCCGGTTCATAGAACTGCATCTGCTCCGCTAGCGGTACTCTTTCCTGACCAGGTCAGCGATCCGCTTCGCCCTCTTCTCCCCGATACCCTTCACCTCTGCGAGCTCCCCGGTACTGGCATTGGCAATCGCCTGGATCGTCCTGAAATGATCCAGGAGGAGCCTCGCATTCTTCAGCCCGATCTCGGGAAACGACCCGATGATCCGTTCCTGCTCCTCGGTGATCGATTGGTATGCCTTCCTGAACGGAAGCCGCCCGGTCCGCTCCCCGCCCTCCTCCTCCCTTCGTGCAAGGACAATGAGCATCTGGGCCGTCTCTTCCGGATCCCTGGTGAAGAAGGGGGTGATCCCCAGGTCAATGGCAATGGCGGCAAGGGCACCGCGGAGGGCATTCGGGTTTACGTCCCGCTCTCCGTAAAGGTCACCCCCTTCAAGGATCAGGACCGGCCGGAGCGCATGCCCTGCCAATCCCTTGAGTTGCCCAAACAGGTCCCGCTCAATGAGCGTATCAACGAAGTCCCTGGTGGTCTTCCGTTCCACCACGATGCGGTCCCCTGCCAGGTAATCGCCGTAGGGGAGCCGCTGCACGGAAAGGGATGCACCAAGAGAATGCAGGTGTTCTACCACTTTCGAGGAGGTCTCCCGGTCGTCCACGACGATCGAAGGACCTTGCGGCATGAACTCGCCGATCCTCTTCTGGATCGGCCTTTCCCCCACCTGTTCTGTCTGGTCCTCCCCGGCCCTTGCCTCCATCCGGGAACCAAGCGTCCTGATCCCGCTGATCATCGCACGCTCGCGTGACTGGCTGACCCACCGGTAAGTCTCATCAGAGGTACCCTTCGTGACCAGCACAACGATCCTGCCGCTCCCGCTCCGGCCGGTCCTGCCCTTCCGCTGGATACTCCTGATCTCTGAGGGGACAGCTTCGTAGAAGATCACCAGGTCCGTGGAGGGGACATCAAGCCCCTCCTCTCCGACCGAAGTAGCAACAAGCACCGGGAATTCCCCTTCCCGGAACCTCCTGAGGCAATCGATCTGCTTCTTCTGCGAGAGCCCGCGGTCCGCATCTCTCGCAGCCTGGCCGACAAACCGCTCGGCACGGATGCCCTTCCTTCCCAGGTATTCCACGATCTGCTGGACCATGTCCCGGAACGTGGCAAAGATGATGATCCTGCTCTCCGGATACCGGGTAAGCTGGTCCTGCGTCACCGATGCGAGGATCTCCAGTTTCGGGTGGAGTTCTGTCTCCCAGGACATGGTCCGTTCCAGGAGACGGATAAACACGGGATCCTTTACCAGCCGTGCTGCGGCCTTCGAACCTCCTGCAGACGAACCCTCGGAAAAGAGCCGGTGGATATACCCGGCAAGTACCGCACTTCCCTGGGACTCGGCCAGCGAGACAGCATGCCGGAGTTTCATCAGTTCTGCGTACAGGGATGCGGCAGTGTATCCGGCGGCATCCCTCTGCTGTATCCGCTCCTGGATCTGGCCATTGAGGGCATTGAGCACTCTCATCGTGAGCTGTTGCCTCCTGGGGAGGTCAAAGCCGAGTTCGCGGATGAGGGCGATCCGTGCATCCAGGAGCTCGTTTAAATCCACCACCGCGGATTTCAGCGAGAGGGGAAGATCAACCTCGATCACCTGGATCTCCCGTTCGTGGATGTAGGGTGCCACATCGCTGTCCTGTTCGGTCCGTGTCTCCACGATCGTCACCCCGAGGTTACGGCAGACCTCCTCGACTTTCATCTCCTGCCCACCCGGGGATGCGGTCATGGCAAGGAGCAGCGGTGAACGGGCCGTCTCACGGTAGACCGAGGCGATGAATACGTATGCGTAGTTCCCTACCGCACGATGGCACTCATCAACCACGAGGAGTGTGACATCGGAGAGGGTATAGGCGCCCGAAAGGAGATCGTTTTTGATCACCTGCGGGGTGGCAAAGACAAGCCTGGCACGAGAGAACTCCTCCCGCCGCTGGTCAGGAGGGGTCTCCCCGGTAAAGAGGGCACATTCAGGATCGGACCCGTCAATTGCGATAAACCGGCGGAAGAACCGGTAGTGCTGCTCCACCAGCGGTTTTGTCGGCGCCAGCATCAGCACTTTTCCCTTCTCGTTGTAGAGCCGCGAGGCCGCGACGATGAGGGCGATCGCCGTCTTGCCAAGGCCGGTCGGCAGCACCACCATCGTATGGCCATCGAGCGCCCTCATGGCGATCGAGAGCTGGTATGTCCGGGACTCGAGGGTCCCGGCACGGATGTACGGATGGGTGATCCAGGACATGGGATTCAGAGTTCGGAAAAGCTCACGGTTTGATCGATGAGTGACCGGACAAGGTCAGGGATCCTCCCGGTATCGACCCTGACCTGCCTCATGCTGTCCCGGTCCCTGATTGTGACCGTCCGGTCCTCCTTCGTGTCATAATCGACGGTGATGGCAAAGGGGGTCCCCACCTCGTCCTGCCTCCGGTAACGCCTCCCGATGGCCCCGGAATCATCGAACTCCGCGAGGATTCCCCTCGTCTTCAGGGCATCGGTGATCTCCAGCGCGATCTCCGGAAGGCCGTCCCTGTTCATGAGGGGAAAGACGGCGACCTGGATCGGTGCCACGGCCGGCGGAATCCGGAGTACTCTCCGCTCCTCCTCGTCTACGATCTCCTCGTGGTAGCTGTGCTCGAGCACCCCGTAGATCATCCGGTCGATCCCGTACGAAGGCTCGATCACGTGGGGAGTGACCTCCTCTCCAGGGACCTCCACCACCTCTTCGCGGACCTCGTAAAGATCCGGGGTGATGAGCACCTCCTTCCCCTCGATGGTCAGGGTGATCCCGTCAGGCCCGGGCATGCAGGAGGTGAGTGCATCGGCGACCGCCTTTGCCGATCCCCTGAACCGCGGCCCAAGCGCCCCCATATCGGGGATGACGCGGACCCGGCTCATACGCCGGGGGACTTCATAGGGGAGGAAGACGGAAAACCGCTGCCCGCTCTGTGTTTCGTGTGCCTTGAGGTCGTAATCGGTACGATCGGCGATCCCAACGGTCTCAACCCAGCCGAACCTGCCCGAGAAGACCTCGGCATCCCAGCAGTCCTCCGCATAGTGGGCGAGCTCATCGGGGAGATGCTGGCGGAACCGGAGCTTATCGGGGGAGATCCCGATCCGCACGAGGAGGTCATGGGTCAGGGCCAGGTAGTAGGCGACGTACTCGTTCGCCACCACTCCCCCGTCCACGGCTTCCCGCATGGTCATCACGAGGGGATCCGCCCCGGCCATCTGCTGCTTTGCAGAAAAGAGGGGCATCTCGTATCCGGCATAGCGGTGGAACCGGGGGTGGTTCTTCTGCCCGGGATGGACGAAGATCTCTGCTTCTGCCTGGGTAAACTCCCGGAGCCGTATCATGCCCTGCCGCGGGGAGATCTCGTTTCTGAAGGACTTGCCGATCTGGACCGTTCCAAACGGGAGCTTGTCGCGGTAAAACCGGAGGAGCCGCGAAAAATCGGTGAAGATCCCCTGTGCCGTCTCCGGCCGGAGATACCCGGTCCTCTGCGATCCCGGTCCGATGGTGGTGTGGAACATGAGGTTGAATGAGAAGACCTCGACCGGACCAAACACCTCTTCGCAGGCGGGGCAGGGCAGGGTGGCGATTGCTGATGCCAGTTCCTCGCTCTTCATCGCCGATGCCCCCGCAATTCCGCGGCCTTCGGCAACATGGTCGGCGCGAAGGTACTCGTTGCAGTGGGGGCACTGGCACATCTTGTCTGAAAAGCCTTTCACATGCCCCGAAGCGACATAGATCTCTTCCTGTCCGATGACCGGGCATTCGATCTCGTAATACCCTTCACCGACGATGTAGAACTTCCTCCAGATATTTTCGATATTGCGTTTCATCATCGACCCGAGCGGCCCGTAGTCGATAAAACCCGCCACGGAACCATAACATTCAGAGGTAGGCCAGATGAAACCTCTCCTTTTTGCCAGATCAATTATCTTCTCATAGATATCACTCAAGACAATCACGGCTCTTTATGTATGTCATTGCCCGGAATCAAAAAGCTGTGTGGATCCCGGACCATGGGGAGGGAGGGGTACCAATACGGGCAACTATGATGCCCCCCAGAGTGCGATTCCAAGCTCGGCAATGGTGATCTGGCTGGGAGCCGGTGCAGAAAAAATACCCTATCTTAGCGCCTATTTTAGTTTAAAATCCTTCTTATTGAAGAATCCGGCTCAGAGAGATAGTGTTAAATACATTGGCCGGTATGTATTTCGGTAATTCATGCAGGACGACACCAGAAAGACTCAACTGCTCCAGCTCTTTACCAACATTTCCGGGAAAACCAAGATCGTTGAGCCGATGAAGAAAATTCATGGCACCCTGCGTGACCGTGAAGCGGTCGAGCGGGAGATCGCCCTCGTGATGCGGGAGATCCTTGAACAGGGCCTTTTTAAAACCAAGTTACGCCCCATCCAGCTTGCAAAACTGGTATCTGCCTACTATGCGGGAAAGAATGATACCGAGATCGCCCGCGAGCTGGGCGATGAGAAACTGTCCAAGACCGTGGCACGGGCACGGGTCAGGCTGAAACTGTTCAGGGATCTCGACTTCAAGATGCCTTTCGACCGGGAAAAGATGGAATCGCTGCTCTACTCGGGAAAGACCATGAAGGAGATCAGCGATCACCTGGGGGTCAGTCCCTCGACCCTCCGCGAATACCGGCATGTGATCGAGCAGCGGGACGATGTCACCATCGACATCTACCTTGAGCGGATTAAGGACGTCATGGAGGATCGCGACCTCTCCGAGGTCATGACCAAGAGTGCAACCAAAGACGGGCTTGAGGACTCTATCGACATCACCGAGGCAGAGATGGTGGATGTCTCCTAGGAGAACATCTCTTTTCTTCGTTCCCTTGAATTCGCCTGTTGTAAAAGGGCATTCCCGGAAAATACCGGGATGGACTATCGTTTCATCCCGATGATACTGATCTCCTGCCATGATACGCTGGCGATAAGCCCCGGGCAGGATTTCTGTGCCAGCAGGCCCCTTGGGACTTCACTGCTCTGGCAGGGACTGGATTCCCTGGCATACTCCCTGCTGGATCACCATAGTGACCTGCTCATTCATCGAATCGGAACACCGTAAACGTCCACTAGAGGTATCCCCCGGTCTGGGAATCAAGGAGGAATCCCTTCCCAGGCTCCATGTGCTGGAGTACCCGGGACTGGCAGAATCCCTCGTCCCCCCAGGCAACCCTCCCCGGAATATCATGGTGAGGGAATCAATGAGGACTCCCTCCTCCTCACAGGCACTTCTCTCCCACTATCCCTGTCGGGAATATCACTATGCCATTCCTCTTCCGGATACCGCCCCCCCGCCACATTTTTCAATTAGTATCAGCCCAGATACTGTAGCATGGAGCTCACCTATTATGGACATTCCTGCATCCTCCTGAAAGGAGCCAGGACGGTGCTGGTCGATCCCTTCTTTCCCGAAGGGATGACCCCACCCCCCGCCGATATCGTGGCCGTCACCCATGGGCATGCGGATCACATGGGAGCTGCCGTTACTCTGAAACGGCCCACAGTAGCCATCAACGAGGTGGCGAAATACCTGAAATCGAAGGGGATCCCTGCCGAGGGGATGAACATCGGCGGCACCATCACGGTAGAGGGGGTGGCCTTCCACATGGTGCAGGCGGTCCATTCGTCATGGATTGAAGAGGCAGGCATCGGGTGCAATGGCGGCGGTGCAGCAGGGTTCGTGATCGGGATGGAGGGAAAACGGGTATACCATGCAGGGGACACCGCACTCTTCTCCGACATGAAGCTGATCGGCGAACTCTGCCACCCGGATGTTGCCCTGCTCCCGATTGGCGGAAGGTTCACCATGGGCCCCGAGGAGGCGATGATTGCGGCCCAGTACATCGGTGCCCCACTGGTCATCCCCATCCACTACGATACCTGGCCGGTAATCCGGCAGGATCCCGGACTGTTCAGGGCTGCCCTCCAAAGGACCACCGGTATCCGGGTGAACATACTTGCTCCGGGTGAGAGCCTCACCATTTGATGCGAAAAACCGAAAATCCCCTTTTATCGGGACCCTGGTGTGGTCGTGCGACTCCCCTTCCGCGGTAACACAATGTTCCAGCCGGAGATCCCGCTGACGAGGGAAAAGGGGCCGGTCCAGGGGAATGAAGCCCCCCCTGACCGGATTACCTGCTATTGAAGCATGAGGGGAGGTTTGCCCTGGCAGGCGGGCTTTTTTGCCCACGCCTTCTGCAAGAAGGTTTCACCTCGTTCTTGCCGTTCAGGGGAGGTGGTGCCTTCCAGCCGTTCTGCCAGGTCTGAAAGGGGTAGTCCACGGATTAAAATGAAGTATATTCCATCAGCAGAGATGACGTCCCTCAGAAGAGATGAATTCCGGGTATCCCCGGTTATTCCTTTGCCCTGCCCTTCTCCTGACCCTGGAGGAGGTGCAGTTTCAGAATGCCATTGCAGGAATTGCAGATATAGTAGTCCTGTGTCCAGCAGGTGGAGCAGGCCCACCTCCCGCACAGGGTGCACTGCTTCAGCCCGGTGGAAGGATACGTGCTGTTGCAGAGGTCGCAATGGAACCGCGAGAATGAGGATGCATCTTTCTCGGGGGGCTCACCCTGCTTTCTCATCACGGTGACGTCATTCCGGACGCGGGAGAACAGGTCAGGATCCTTCCGGGATCCCTTCGTCTCACTTCTTCCAGGTCTTTTTTTCCAGAGCATCCAGCCGCTCCTCGAGCGTTTTCAGGCTGTTTTCCATCGTCTCAGAAAAATCCTTCAGCGAGGCAACCTTCTCCTCGTTTGCCAGGAGGACCTGGTCCTTGGACTGCCTGAATGACTGGAGCCTTGCACGGCTGACAAGCGACCACTCCTCGATCATCAGCTCGAACCTGCGATCGAGATACTCGTCCACCCTGCTCTCCACCGGCCGGGCAAGCGACACCTCACCTTTTGCCCCCCTCCAGTAATAGTAGATCAGGAACAGGAGGATGGCGACGATGATGATAATGAGAACCGCCTCGAGGGGAGTCATCGCATTGCCCCCTTCAGCTGCAGCAGCCGGTGTTCAAGGTTCTCCAGCGTAATTTCAGCACTGGTCTCGAACGACTCGATCTCCTTTGTTGCCTCCTCGATAGAATGGAGCCGGTTCTCGAAATCGCCGATGTCATTCCGTGTCGCAAGATCCCAGTCCTGGATGAGGTTCTTCATCCTCCGGTCCAGGTAGGCGTTCATGTAGCTGTCCATGCCGACCATTATCCGACCTCCATCTCCCTGATGCCTGCCTCAAGGGCAGCGACCCGCTTCTCTATCTCGTCCCTGCCCCGTTCAAGGTTCCTGATCTCGGTCGTCACCATGTCCAGCCGGTCGTCGAGATCATCGAGGGTATGGGTGGTGATGAGCCCCCATTCGTTGATGATCGCTGACATGTGGGCATCGAAATACCGGTCGAGCCCTTTGTCCATCGTGGGAAGTCGTGACTCAATTGACCCGGGTATCGCTGCCAGAGAATCCCGGAACGAGGATTTTTTAGCCGTTTCAAAAGGTGCCTGTTCAAACATGATGATCACCCTATTCTCTTCTCCTCGTCCCTGATCTTCTCGACCATCCGGTCGAGCTTGGTCAGTTTCACCTTGTTCTCGAGCCGCTCGATCCGCTTGTCAACCATGCTGTGTTTCGCGAAGATATCGGTTGCAAGGCCTGCATTCTCATCGTCAAGTACCTGGATCTCCTTCATCTGCTCGGGTGAGACACGGAAGAATGGGGTCCCACGCTGGGCCATCTCGGCCTTCATCAGGTTGAGTTTCTCCTTCTCAAGGTCGATCTCGGCAAGGCGCCGGGTATTGGTCATCAGCCGGATCTCCTTGATGATGAAGTAGGCGATAATAAGGACGAGGACCAGGATGAGTATCCAGAACACCGATTCGAACCATTGCCAGTAAGGAGTGGCTGCAGCAACAATCAATTCCTCTGCCATCGGCCATCTCTCCGGCGGTTTACAGTTCCTTGTCACCCTTTTTCGGAGTGACTTTTTCTGCTATGTCCTTCGTGCTCTTCCCGAGGGCTTGGCCCGCCTTGGCTGCACCCTCCTTAACCGCTCCCCCTGCCTTGGTTGCACCCTCCTTGACTGCTCCTCCTGCCTTTGCTGCAGCACCGGTTATCTGTTCCGTCCACGTGATCTTCCGGATGACGGATATGGTGTCGCCCTCAGCGGCACCAAGGGCTGCCATATCTTCAGGTGAGATCATGATGACTGTTTTATCCACCATCGCATCGCCGTAGCCCGTGACAGCCACGGTCTTTGTCTTCTTGTCCCAGACGGTGGGATATTGTGCGAGGACGAGCGCCTCCCCCTCTTTCGCACCGATCATCGGCAGGACTGATTCATGGACACGGGCCCGGCCTTTGCTCGGAAACGTCCGTACCTTCACCTTCAATGTCACTGATCCTTCCATAGCAGTCAAGGGTAGCTTGTTAAACTATTAATGCTTTATTAAGCCCCCGGCGGGAACGTTGAAATAGACCGGAGAACCCAGTAATTCGCCCGTGCAGTCAGGCTCGCGGGAGAAAAAAACAATATCAGGTGGATGAGGGGTAGTGTAATGGACGGGAAAAAAAATCAGAAATCGGTCATAACCCTGAACTGGTCGATCTCCTCGCGATTCAGCTGCTCGAGGAAGAGATCCGCAGCGGTATGGATATCCTTGCTTGCGGTGATCGCCCGGCCCACTACGATGATATCTGCCCCGGCCTTCACGGCATCCTTCACGACATCGACCCTGATACCACCGGCAGTGGCAACGAGGAGCCGTCCCCCGGCAGCCTTCTTGAGAGCAGGGATATTGCCCCAGGCGTGGGCGGTGTCCTCGGCATCGATCGCCCGGTGGAGTTCAACGATATCGGGCTTGACCTTGAGGATTTTTATCACCTTAACGGGGTCAGGCACATTCAGCATGTCGATCACCGAGTAGATCCCGGTCTTCTTCGCCTCGGCGATGGCCTTCTCGAGCGTTGAGGTGGGTGCAAGCCCCGAGATGACCACGGCATCGGCAGAGGCATCTGCCGCCATCCGGGCCTCAAGGTTCCCGGTATCGAGGATCTTCATGTCCGCGATGATGAAGGCATTCGGGCGGAACTTCCTGATCTCCGGGATGATCTCAAGCCCGAACTTCTTGATGAGCGGGGTCCCTGCCTCGATGATAAGGTGGTCATTTTCAGGGAGCTCGGAAAGAACAGAGGAGACCTTGTTCATGTCAACAAGATCGAGTGCCACCTGGAGATAGGGCGGGTCCCAGAGCCGCTGGACCTTGAAGCCCATGACCGCATGGGTCGACCGGTCCTTCTCGTAGAGGAGTGTCTTTCTGTCCGGGAATCCCTCCATGGCCCTCCGGAGTGCCAGTTTCATGGCGCCATAGTTGTACCGGTAGATCCGGTTGTAGTCTGCCGCCCCGGGACCAAGGTAGATGCTCGCCAGGATCACCAGCGAGTCGATGTCACTGTCCGGGAATACTCCCTCTTCGACCGAGTCGGCGACCGCTTTTGCCACCGCGGCCTGGACCGGGCCGAACATCTCCCGGATCTGGACATCTTTCTTCAGCGTGACCTTGGGGATGACCAGCGTCGCCGGTTTTGTGAGGAGGTTTGGCCGGACCACGGCAAGGAGCGGCGTGTGGCCGGCAGAAAGCTGGGAGAGGGCGTTTGCAAACGCCGTCCCGACAGGCCCGTCTTTGTCGCCGATCAGAAGGTCGATATGGGCGAGTTCAGGACCATCGCCTACGAGTGCTTCACCGATAAGATACATGGGATACCCTTTTCCTGCCTACTAGGTTTGGGATAGTGGTTTAAAAAGCCCTCTGGTAGTCGGGGCAGAGTCAGAGTGGCAGGGAAATGCCCCGTACAGAGTGGAATGACGCGGGAAGGGAGGGAAATGATACGAGAGAGGTACTGGATGAAATGGATGGACCTGTCAGCATCTGGAAAGAAGGGGATCGGTGAGCAGGATGATAGAGGGAGAAATGCCGGGACGCGGGAAATCTCACTCCTTTATTAAGCGAATGTCCAGGTAAAGGGGATCACCCCTGGAATACCTGAAGGGGATATACCGGAGCGTGCCTGGGATCAGGGATGGCTTGGGCTGGAGAAGAACGGAAAGCGCCAAGAGAATGCCTGGGGGTCAGAACAGCAGGGTCAGGGGCATGGGAAACCGTGCAATGCGGAACAGGAAAATGTGGGGTCGGTGAGATTTGAACTCACGATCGACGGGTCTCTCCGACATGCGTCAGTGCTCCAACGGATCATCATCTTTTCATCAGGAGACCCATTGTTCATCATCCACACGACGCGAAAGACCGCTGGAGCCCGTCGCCATTCCGGACTAGGCCACGACCCCCTTGGCCGTATTAAGGTCGCATTGTGCCGATTTAATGGTTATGCATTGGAATCAGTAGTGATATATCCTGAAAAATCCTCTTTTGTTAGGATGGATCCCCGGAGCTATGATTGCGGTATCTCAACCCAGCCCCTTCTTGGTCTCACTCTCGGTGAAATGCTCTCTTCTGTCACCGCCCGCCATCCTGACACGGAAGCGGTAGTCTCGGTCCACCAGGATATCCGGTGGACCTATCGGGACCTCCTCACCCAGGTCGATCGCCTCGCAAAGGGGCTGATGGCGCTGGGAGTCGAGAAAGGTGACCGGGTGGGAATCTGGGCAATGAATTATGCCGAATGGATCGCCGTCCAGTTTGCCACAGCCACGATCGGCGCCATCATGGTGAATATCAACCCGGCATACCGGACGTATGAACTGGAATATGTTCTGAAGCAGGCCGAGATCCAGACCCTGATTCTGCAGGGACGGTTCAAAACCTCGGATTATATCGGGATGTTCTACGAAGCCTGTCCTGATGCGAAGGAGGCCAGGCCCGGGAGACTGAACTCGGAAAAATTCCCGTTCCTGAAAAACGTGGTCTTCCTCGGGGATATCGCGTACAATGGCATGTATACCTGGCCTGACCTGATGAAGAAGGGGGAGAAGATCAGCGATGACGAGCTTATTGCAAGGGGAGAGATGCTCGATTTCGACGATCCGATCAACATCCAGTACACGAGCGGGACAACAGGATTTCCCAAGGGGGTCGTGCTCACCCACCACAGTGTCCTCAACAACGGGTACATCATCGGGGAAGGGATGGGTTTTACGGAAAAAGACCGCCTCTGCATCCCGGTCCCGTTCTACCATTGTTTCGGGATGGTCCTCTCAAACCTTGCGTGCATGACGCACGGGTCTACCATGGTCCTCCCCTCCCCTACCTTCAGTGCCGAGGATGTGTTGAAGACGGTCGAACAGGAGCAGTGCACAGCCCTCCACGGGGTCCCGACCATGTTCATCGCCGAACTCTCCCACCCTGACTTTCCGAACTACTCAATGAAATCGCTCCGTACCGGGATCATGGCCGGCTCTCCTTGCCCGATCGAGGTGATGAAGGAGGTGAACCGGAAGATGAACATGTCCGAGATCGTGATCGTCTACGGGCAGACCGAGACCTCCCCCGGTGTGACCATGACGACCACGAGAGATCCCGTTGAGCGACGTGTCTCAACCGTCGGAAGGGTATTCCCCCACACCGAACTGAAGATCGTCGACCCGAAGAGCGGGAAGATCGTCCCGCGTGGCGAGATCGGCGAGATCTGCGCCCGGGGCTACTGCGTCATGAAATGCTACTACAACAACCCGAGCGCTACCCATGCCACCCTTGATACCAACGGGTGGAACCATACCGGGGATCTCGGGACGATGGATGAAGAGGGCTATGTCAAGATTGTCGGAAGGCTGAAGGACATGGTGATCAGGGGAGGGGAGAATATCTATCCGCGTGAGATCGAGGAGTTCCTCCACCACCATCCGAAGATTGCCGATGTCTATGTGATCGGTGTCCCCGATGAAAAATACGGGGAAGAGCTGATGGCCTGGGTGATGCTGACGGAGGGGGCCGGCACCAGCGAGGAGGAGATCAAGGAGTTCTGCCGGGGAAAGATAGCCCACTACAAGATTCCCCGCTACGTGAAATTCGTCAAAGAGTTCCCCATGAGCGTTTCAGGAAAGATCCAGAAGTTCAAGATGCGGGAACTCTCCATCCGGGAACTGCAGCTCGAAGACGTCTCCCGGATCGAGACGGCCTGAAACAGACTGCCCGCCTCCAGGCCCGGTCCATAGCCCCTTTTTTCCGGAACCGGTCGAGGGCTCCTCTCTCCTATGCCGTCCCGCCCCGCTTCACGAGGTCAGCAGCTACGGCAGATGCCCTGCTGATCACCTCCTCCTCGCCCGGGATGTGCCGGTCCAGCATCAGCACCCTCCCCTGGCAGATGACCGTTGTTACCGCCGATCCGTTGCATGAATAGACTGCATTGGAGGGGATCTGGTGCATGGGCGTGTTGCAGGGCGCATGCCGGTCTAGGAGTATCAGGTCAGCAGGAGTGCCCGGAGTGATGGTGCCGCTCCCGATCCCGAGCGCCCGTGCTCCCCCGCTGGTGGCCATCGCAAGCATCTCCGTGGCTGGGAGGAGGGTCGGGGAGTTCCAGTAAAATTTCTGGAGAAGGGCTCCGGTTTTCATCTCCTCAAACATATCGAGGTTGTTGTTCGAAGAACACCCATCCGTCCCGAGCGAGACATTCACCCCGGCCTCCCGGAGCCAGTGGTAGGGCATCGCCCGGTTCACGGCCAGTTTCATGTTGCTTGCAGGATTGTAGGCGACAGAGACGCCCCGTTCTCCCAGGAGGGTGCACTCCGCCTGGTCAAGCCAGCAGCAGTGGGCGGCGACCGTCCGTGGGGTGAGGATGCCACACCGGTCAAGGATCCCGGGAGGACGCATCCCCCATGCCTTCACCGCATCCCCTACCTCCTGTTCGGTCTCGGAAAGGTGAATATGGATCCCGATCCCTTCCTCCCTGCTGTACTCTGCCAGCCAGCGGAGCCCTTCCTGTGAGACCGTGTAGACGGCATGCGGCCCGACCGACGCCTTTATCTGCGGATTTTCCAGGGCCTTTATATGACGGACAAACCGTTCGGTTGCCCGGATCTCCTGCTCCCGTCTCTCCTCGCTGAAAAGATCGATGAACCCATAAGTCAGCACCGCCCGTATCCCGGCTGCTTCTACCGCCCGGGCAGCGTCCTCCATGAAGAAGTACATGTCATGGAACGCAGTGGTGCCGGTTTTGATCATCTCGAGGCAGGCAAGCCGCGTTCCCCAGTAGACATCGTCCCCGGTAAGGTGGGATTCCAGCGGCCAGATCTTTTCGGAGAGCCACTGCTGCAGGGGCATGTCATCGGCGTAGCCTCGGAGCAGGGTCATGGCAGCATGGGTATGGGTATTGACAAGACCGGGGAGGAGAACCCTGCCTTTTCCTTCGATGATGGAGTCCGCCTCGCCCCTGAAGGTCCGGCCGGCATCCGGTCCTGCGGCGATGATGAATCCCTCCCTGCTGATGCAGACGTCAACCGGTCCCCTTTCTGTTTGAGCTCCCCTGATCAGGAGCGAGCCCTGCTTAATGGGGAACTCTTCAGGTGGTCCTGCCGTCATGCCAGCCCCGCGATGATCCGCTTCACCATGTCTCCGGTCCGGTCCTTGCATTCCTCGGACCGTTTCAGGAGATGTTCATAGGTCGGGCTCTCATCGGCGATCCCATGGGCATAGTTATCCACGGTGCAGAGCGCTGCAATCTCCATCCCGAGCTCACGGGCAAGAGTGGCTTCTGACGCCACGGTCATGCCGACCAGGTCAGCACCGGCAGCGAGGGCACGAACCTCGGCCCTGGTCTCCAGGCGTGGTCCCGGGGTCTGCACATAGATCCCGCCGTGCCGGGCTTCCGGGATGAGCGCTGCAAGCTGCCGGGACAAGCCGGGAGAGAACTCCGGGAGGACATGACGGATCGCATGGTCATGGAAGGAGGGGATGGGTGCCATGCTCATGTAATCGGAGGGGATCACCACGGATCCTTCAGGGATCTCCTGTTTCAGGGTCCCTGCCGACCCGATGGAGACAAGGTGCGTGACCCCGCAGAGGGCAAGCGCTGCAAGATGGGACCGGAAATTGATCCGGTGCGGGGGCTTGTTCCGCTGGTGCCGCATAAGCAGTGCATACTCACCGCAAAGCACTTCAGAATTTCCAAACGGGGTATAAACCACCCTTGTTTCAAGGTCAGGCAATCGGGTAAAAAGGAGACTCGTGCCCCCGATAATTCCTAGCATCGTCGGCTCACCTGTTGTCAGTATAGTGAGGATGCATGCAGAATGTATCATTTTCGGTCTTTTCGCAGGGGGCTGTCCCGGAAGCTGTATCAGCCCGCTCTTCCAGATCTCCTCTCCATGGGCAGGTTTGCCATCGTTGACGATGATGCGATCAGGCGCGGTGAATGCACCGATATTTACTTTGTCAGGACCGAAGAGATCCTCCGCAAGTCCGGCAAAAATCCAAGGGTTGCCATGGAGGTGACCGCCTCCTCGCTCCCTGACGGCTTCGCGGTCTTCTGCGGGCTCGATGATGTCATCACCCTTCTCGAGGGAATTCCGATCTGCCTCGACGCAATGGACGAGGGATCGATCTTCTATCCCGGAGAACCCGTGCTCAGGATCGTAGGGCACTACCAGGATTTCATCCGGTACGAAACCGCGATACTGGGATTCCTCTGCCATGCTTCCGGGATAGCTACCGCTGCGGCTTCGGTCCGGTGTATCTCCGGGGGGAGAGCGATCTACTCCTTTGGCTCCCGGAGACAACACCCGGCCATCGCCACGATGGTCGAACGCGCCGCATGGGTAGGGGGGGTTGACGGGGTCTCAAACACTGCCGCTCCCCCTGAGATCCCGCTCTCCGGCACGATGCCCCACTCCTTTGTGATGTGCTACTCCTCCCCGAACGAGGCATTCATGGCCTTTGACCGGTATGCCGACCCGGATGTCCCCCGGATCTTCCTCTGTGACACATTCTGCGACGAGAAGATGGAATCGCTTGCAGGGGCGCGATCAGGGGCGCAGGGGGTGCGGCTGGATACACCCCGGTCGAGGAGGGGTAACATGCGGGCGATCATCGAAGAGGTCAGGTGGGAGCTTGACGCTGCTGGATACCGCGGAGTAAAGATGGTCCTTTCCGGTGGTGTGACCCGCGATGACATCATCGCCTACCGCGATCTCGTGGACGCGTTCGGGGTGGGTGGAACGATTGCCAATGCCCCGGTAGTCGACTTTGCCCTGGATATCGTCTCGATCGGGGGCAATCCCTCCGCTAAGCGGGGCAAGAAGAGCGGGGAGAAACAGGTCTGGGAGATCCCGGATGGCCGCCATCACCTCCTCCCCGCCGGGCAGCCGGGGCCTCGGGAGGGAATCCCTCTCCTCTCTCCTTACCTGAAGGACGGAGTGGTCGTGCAACGCCCCCCGCTCTCTGCGGCACGGGAGCGGCTCCTGCGTTCGCTGATGCAGCGGGGATGGCTGGACTCCCCTGGAGTGGATTGCGCGGGTCCTCCTGCCGACCCGGCTCGCGATAAATAATTCTTTTAACCAGGAGCGACCACATTACTAGGAGCGGGCCGATAGATCAGAGGAAGATCGCTTCCTTGGCATGGAAGAGGCCGCGGGTTCAATTCCCGCTCGGTCCATCACTTTTTATTCGTGTGCGCTGTTCTTTCCCGGGCGGCCCGATCAAATTCAGATCGGAGTTTTTTTACCTCTGTGGGATGATGTAGCATCGATATCTCGTGGGCCTTAAGGAATGGATAATACCGCAGGATGACATCTTTTTTGACCATTTCGACCGTTTATCTGCCGTCCTGGTGCTTGCGTCCTACCGGCTTGTGGATCTCACCGACAATTTCGGCGACCTGAAGAACTATGCCCAGCAGATAAAGCAGCTCGAGCATGAAGGGGACAAGATCACCCACGAGATCTACGAGCAGCTGAACATCAGCTTCATCACCCCGCTCCAGCCCGATGAGATCTCCCATCTCGCCTCGTCACTCGATGATGTACTCGACTACATCGATTCGACAACAAGGAAGATGGACTATTACGAGATCACTGAGGTGGATTCATACATGCGGGAGCTGATCAGGCTGATCCAGCTCTCGGTGATCGAGATCGAACAGGCGGTCAAGTGCATCCGGTCGATCAAGGATCCGATGCAGATCGAGAAGCGCTGCATCGAGGTGAACCGGCTTGAGAACGTCGCCGATGACGTCCTTGCCCATGCGATCAAGGATCTCTTTAAGACAAAGGGCGCCGTGGACATCATCAAGTACAAGGATATCTACGAATACCTGGAGATTGCGACCGACAAGTGCGAGGACGTGGCAAACATCCTTTCCGACCTCGCAATCCGGCATTCCTGACGGGGTGGCCCTGCCTCATGAAAGCCAAGGGACGAATTGCCGGAGTGGTTCTCATTCCTGTGGTTCCGGGAGCGTGCTGATCCATGCTGGTCCCGACCCCGGATATCATCGCGATCATCATCCTTATCGCCCTGATATTCGATTTCACAAATGGATTCCATGACTCGGCCAACTCGATATCGACCGTTATCTCCACGAAGGTTCTCTCACCGCAGAGGGCAGTGGTGTTCGCCGCTTTTTTCAACTTCATCGCTGCCTTCTTCTTCGGTGTTGCAGTCGCGAGCACCATCAGCAAAATAATCAATCTCGGGTATGTCGATCCCATGATCGTCCCTTATATCATCCTTGCCGCTCTCTTCGGCGCGATCGGATGGAACCTGATTACCTGGTATTCCGGTCTTCCGACCTCTTCATCTCACGCGCTGATCGGTTCCCTCGCAGGGGCAGGTATCTCTGCGGGTGGCTTAGCGGCGATCAAGATGGGAACCATCGACACCGTGATCCTCTTCATGGTCCTCTCTCCCATCATCGGGTTCATCGTCGCATTCTTGTTCATGTCATGTGTCCTCTGGATCGCGAAAGGTGCCCAGCGGATGGTGGCTGAACGCCACTTCAGGAGACTGCAGCTCTTCTCTGCCGCTGCCTACAGTTTCAGCCACGGGACCAACGACGCCCAGAAAACGATTGGTATCATCACCCCGCTCCTTTTCAGTATCGGATATTTTGGCACGACAGTGGATCCGAACAACCTCCCAGTACCGATATGGGTCATTCTGGCTGCCTACAGTGCCATAGCATTGGGCACTCTCACGGGAGGATGGCGTATTGTCAAGACAATGGGCTACAATATCACCCGCTTGAGACCCGTGGATGGATTCGCTGCCGAAACAGCAGGGGCTGCGACCATCATCGGCGCCTCCATCGCTGGCATTCCTGTAAGTACCACCCACGTGATATCCTCATCGATCATGGGGGTTGGTGCAACACAGGGAAGCGGGTATGTACGGTGGAGCGTCGCCCGGCGGATCGTGTGGGCATGGGTCCTTACCATTCCGGTGAGCGCGATCATGGGCTACGTCCTATTCACCGGGATCTTTTATATCGTGAACCTGTTCTGAAGGGATGGCTGCCGGAGATCAGGTCTTCCGGGGACGCTCCTCTTTCGCCCGCCCCTCACGCCCTTTTTCCGGCCCTGGTGCTTTCTCTCTGGCAGGGCAGCGCTCTATCCCGGTGTTCCTGTCCTTATCTGATCCTGGTAATACCTGCAGAGGGGGGAGACCGGGCAGACCGGGCAGGCCGGTTTTCTGGCCATACAGACCGCCCTGCCATGCGAGATGAGGATGTCGGTGAGGACCCCCCAGTCCTTTTCCGGGAACAGGTGCATCAGGTCCCTCTCAATACCGTCAGCATTCCGGGAGTCGGAAAACCCGAGCCTCCCTGCGAGCCTGAACACGTGGGTGTCCACCGCTACCCCTTCATTCTTCCCGAATGCATGGTACAGCACGATATTCGCCGTTTTCCTCCCCACCCCGGGAATGGTCAGGAGATCCTCCATGGTATCAGGGACCGCTCCGGAAAATTTCTCCACGAGGGTGCGTGAAGCGGCAATGATGTGTTTGGCCTTCATGTGGAAGAACCCGGTACTGTGAATGACCTCCTCAACCTCGGCGATATCCGCGGTTGCAAGGGATTGCGGGCCAGGAAACCGGGAGAAGAGCTCATCCCTGATGGCATCCACCGACTTGTCCGTGGTCTGTGCAGAGAGGATGGTCGTGATCAGCACCTCAAAGGGGGATGCCGCATACCGTTCCCGGGCCCACCGGTCCGGGTAGCGGCTGGCAAGGATGGCAAGGATCCGGCGGGCGTTCTTCCTGTCCATGCAGAACAGGTAGTGCCGTGATCCATAAAATGGGCACGATTGAGAGAAGGAGATGGGGTAGGGCAGATTCGAACTGCCGTCAAAGCGTCCCAAACGCTCTAGGATGGACCAGGCTACCCTACTACCCCTGATATGAGGAAGATGGTTGGTCAGACACCCAAAAATAGTTACCTGTCCCGTTCATGTTCCCCTGACAGGCAGCGGCCTCCCGCCACCCCTGGTGACCAGGCTCCCGGAATAGGTGCCTGAAAGGAGCGCACGCGCCAGGTTGCCCGGGTCACGGCCGTCAATGACGAGCAGCGGGATGCCCGAGCGCTGGATCACTTTCGCGGCGATCATATCGATCACCGTGTTTGCCCCTGCCCTGAGCGATCCGGTCCCCACGATCTCCAGCAGCCGTTCGGGAGTGAGCTGGTCGAGCCGTTCGGCTGCCGGATCGGTCCTGGGATCCGCGGTGTAAATGCCGTCCACCGAAGTGAGGTTGACCATCAGGTCTGCCCCGCACCGCTCTGCAAGGACTGCAGCTACCGCATCCGTGGTCTGGGCAGGGGTGACCCCGCCCATCAGGACGATCTTGTCTCCTGCCCCGTAGGCCATCGCCTCGGCCTGGCTTTCCGCAATGAGGGGGCAGGCTGCCTCACCGAGCGCACCGGCAAGCAGCATCGCATTCAGCCTGGTGACCGCAACCCCGATCTCATCAGCCATGGCTTCGGAGCAGCCGATCTCCCGTGCTGCCGTGATGTATCTCCGGGCCTCCCCGCCGCCTCCGACCACCACATACAACCGGACATATCCGGCGATCTCCTGCAGCACCGTGGCATAGCGGGCGATACGGTGCTCTTCAAGGGCAGGGATGAGCACGGATCCACCCAGGGAGAGAACGACCTTCTTCATGCACCCAATGGTTTCTTTATACGCTACATATAATTGTTGAAGATGATCCGCTGCCCGGTCTGCAGGAGTATCGATATCTACAGGATTGCCGGAGGGTGCATCGGCGAGGTGTACCGATGCAAACACTGCGGCTATTACGGCTCTTTTATGATTGAGGAGGAGGAAAAACCCCGGCATAACGAGGAATGATCAGCAGGATTTTTTCTTCCTTTCACCGGCATGTTTATCTCCTACAGCCCCGGTTATTCTCCACTGATGGAAGACTGGCACGAAGCGCGACAGTATCAAAAAGGGGACGATCTTGAGGTGGTATGTTCGCTCTGCAGCCACCGGTGCCATATCAGGGACGGGAAGCACGGGGTCTGCGGGGTCAGGGTAAACCGGAACGGCACCCTCTACGCAACCACCTTTGGCAGGGTATGGAGAGGACCAGAAATTGATCCTATTGAAAAAAAACCACTTTATCACTATCTGCCAGGAACAATGACCTATTCTCTTGGTAGTATTGGATGCAATTTCCGGTGTGAACACTGTCAGAACTGGCACATGTCGCAGAAATTGGAAAACAATGATATGCTGATTGATATTAGTCCAGAATTTGGGGTAAAAGATGCAGTTCTCAAGGGTTGCGCAAGCATCTCCTGGACCTACAACGAACCGACCATCTGGCATGAATATCCTCTCGAGATGGGACTCCTCGCAAAACAGCAGGGACTCGGGACGGTATACGTGACAAACGGGTATATCACCGAGGAGGCACTCAGGGAGATCAGGCCTGTTCTCGATGCGTTCAGGGTGGATATCAAGGCATTTTCGGAGGAATTCTACCGGAAGGTCTGCGGTGCAAAACTCCAGCCGGTCCTTGATGCAGCCACGCTTGCCCGGGAGCTTGGCCTGCACATCGAGGTGGTCACCCTTGTCATCCCCGGGCTGAACGATTCACCTGATGAGACCGGGGCTCTCATCCGATGGATCATCGAATACCTGGGACCGGACACCCCTGTCCACTTCACCAGGTATCACCCGGACTACCAGATGCATGAGCCGGGACCGACCCCTCTCGCCGTTCTCGAGAGGATCTACCGGCAGGCCAGGGAACTCGGGCTCCATTATCCCTATCTTGGCAATGTCTTCCCGCACCGGTTCGAGAACACGTACTGCCCGGTCTGCGGGGCACTCCTGATCGAGCGGCAGGGATTCTCATCCGCATTCAGGAACCTGTCAGGAAAGAAGTGCACCCAATGCGGGGAAGTGATCCCTTATGTCGAAAGAACGGCATGACCGCCCGGATCCCCCCTCATTCCTGGTGGACCGGATGCTTGGCACCCTCTGCCGCTACCTGCGGTTCATGGGATACGATGCCGAGAGTGCCAGTTCCATGGCAGAGGGAAATCCCCGCGAGGATACCCTCCTGATCCGGTCTGCGGAGCGGAAGGGGCGTATCCTGCTGACCAGGGACAGGGAGCTTGCGAGGCGTGCAGGGGAAGGGGCAGTCCTTGTCGCTGGAGACGATGTCATCGACCAGCTCAGGGCGCTCGTGAACCTGGGCCTCATCGAGCCGGAGCTCCGGCTGAACCGGTGTTCGATCTGCAACGAACTCCTCCGGCCTGCACAGATCGGGGAGGTTTTGTCCGCTGCGTATGCCCCGAAAAACAGACAGGATCTCCGGTTTTTCTGGTGCAGGCGATGCAGGAAACTCTACTGGCTGGGATCCCACCGCGAGCAGCTTGAAAAAAGAATAAGGGGGGGTCTTTAGTCGTCTTGTCGGTCTGCTTTCCTTTTTTTCAGGAACGCTTTGCAGCGGAGGCTTTCTCGCTCACCTGGTTTCTTCTCTTGAGCCAGACGAGTTCCTTGTTCTCCCATGCAAAGCTCTGCATCGGGAGTACAGTAACCTCTGAAGGAACAACCATCACATTGGTGTTCTGCGGGATGACGAGGATCTTTTTCGGGGATGCAAGACCCGGGACAGGGTTGTTCCGTGCCATGGCCGTAAGGGAATCGATGGTACCGGGTGTCACGACATGGTCGAATGAGACCAGCACATGGGCACCCTCTGATTTCCCAAGGATTCTCCTTGCCACTACGAATCCCTGCTCTTTTCCTCCGGATTTTGCCGCTGGCCTGATCTGCCATCCGTCAACGCTGGGATAGAGTTTCTTGAGCTCCTTTCTTACAAATTCATGCATGATGTCGTCATTAGATCCCATGGTCAATCACGGCAGAAGATAGATTGTCAGATAACTACTAAAATTGTTTGGTATGGTGGCGGCCGGGCATTTTTCAGCCATCGGAATGCAGGGATTGTTCCCCTTACACCTGCTTGCAGTATCTGCTGTATCCGCACCGGCAGGGTGAAAAAGGAGAAACATCGGATGAATCCGGGGGTAGCGCCTGGTCCCGGGAAGAGAGCATTCGCGCCCGTCCTGCCCGGGCGGGAAGTCCTCTCCCTGCTCTCTCCCGCATGGTTTTAAATTTTCCTTCTCCAATAGTATGTGAAACCTGGTGGAGAGGATGGCGGGCGGAACAGGCAGACAGGAAAAGACGGATGATTCCGGGAAGACGGGTGATTCCGCGAAAGGCCGGTCTTATCCGTCCTCTCTCTTCATCAACCGCGAACTCTCCTGGCTCGAATTCAACCGGAGGGTCCTTTCGGAAGCCTGTGCCCCTGTCCACCCTCTCATCGAACGGATCAAGTTCGTCTCCATCTTCTCCAACAATCTCGATGAATTCTTCATGATCAGGGTCGCAGGACTGCAGCGGCAGCTGGAAAGGGGGGTGCGTGAACCTCCTCCTGATGGCATGAGCCCCCAGGACCAGCTGGCAGAGATCCACCGGATCCTTGAACCAATGCTTGCACAGCAGTCCGACCTCTGGGGAAAGGAACTCATCCCGGCTCTGCAGGAGGCAGGGATCCACATTGTCTCCTGCGGGGACCTCCTCCCGGGTGACAGGGCAGCGCTCCGCGATTATTTCCAGCGTGAAGTATTTCCCGTCCTCACGCCCCTTGCCCTGGATCCATCCCATCCCTTCCCCTTTATCTCGAACCTTTCACTCAACCTGGCAGTCATCCTGAACTACTCCCCGCGAGGAAAGGATAACTTTGCCCGGGTCAAGGTCCCCACCGACCTCTTTCCCCGTTTGATCCGGGTCCCTGACCAGGCCCGGGAACGTGTTCCGAAAGACGGGATACGGATGGTATTTCTCGAGGATCTCATCGCAGAAAACCTCGATCTGCTCTTCCCCGGCTGCATTGTCAGGGGTGCGTATACCTTCAGGATCACCCGTGATGCCGACCTCGAGATCGAGGAGGACGAAGCATCAGATCTTCTCACTGCGGTCGAAGAGAGTATCGGCATGCGAAGGACAGGGTCCCCGGTCCGGATTGAGATCACCCCTGAAATGCCCGCCTCTGCCAGCGGGATCATCGGGAGGAAGCTTGGGATCAACCCGGGGATGTTCTACCGGGTGAGCGCTCCCCTCGGAATGGCAGACCTGATGGAACTGACCGGGCTGGATCGCCCTGACCTGAAGGATCCCCCCTTCATCCCGGCCGTCCCGCACGGCCTCGGGGAGAATGACGGGATATTCTCCCACATCCGTGACAGGGATGAGCTCCTGCTCCACCCCTACGAGAGCTTCACCCCGGTCATCACCCTGCTCCGTCAGGCAGCCCATGATCCGGCCGTGCTCGCCATCAAGATCACGCTCTACCGTGTCGGGAGGAATTCACCGATCGTCGATGCCCTTCTTGAAGCCCGGGAGAATGGTAAGGTGGTGGCAGCCTTGATCGAGCTCAAGGCCCGGTTCGACGAGGAGAACAATATCGGTTGGGCACGGGCACTTGAGAGAGCGGGGGTACATGTCGTCTATGGCCTCCCCGGACTCAAGGTGCATGCCAAGATCTGCATGATCGTGCGGCGGGAACAGGACGGCCTCCGAACCTATGTCCACCTGAGCACCGGGAATTATAACGCGGGATCTGCCAGGGTGTACACGGACCTCGGCATGTTCACCGCCGATCCCGCTGTCGGTGCCGATGCTGCTGACCTGTTCAATAGCCTGACCGGCGGTGCAACACTGCTGGAATACCGGAGACTGCTCGTTGCGCCTCATACCCTCCGCCAGGGCATCCTCTCCCGGATCGAGAGGGAGATCGAGCGGCACCGCGAGCATGGTGACGGATCCATCATATTCAAGATGAATGCTCTCGTTGACCGGGACTGTATTGTCGCCCTCTACCGGGCTTCAGAGGCAGGAGTCCGGGTCATGCTCCAGGTCCGGGGCATCTGCTGCCTGCGGCCTGGCATCAGCGGGGTGAGTGAAACGATCACCGTCACCTCGCTCGTGGGCAGGTTCCTTGAACATGCCCGCCTGTATTATTTCCGGAATGGGGGAGAGGAGGAGGTGCTGCTCGGATCAGCGGACCTGATGCCACGGAATCTTGACCGGAGGGTTGAGATCCTTTTCCCGGTCAGGGACCGGGACCTTGCGGCATGGCTGGTGAGGACGATCATTCCCGTGCATCTCGGTGATAATGTCAAGAACCGGGTGCTTCAACCGGATGGAACCTATACCCTCCTGCTGCCCGAACCGGGGAAGCCGCTCCTGAATGCCCAGGAATGGTGCCTGATCACCAGAAACGGATGGGAGGAAGAGAAGAGGAATGCGGCTAAAAAGACCTGATCCCGGCAGCAAGCCCTTCTGCCCCTATGGGATGGAGCGTATCAGGAAGGGATATACGTCCCTGAAAAAGGAGGTGAGTGGGGCACAGGCCGGGGACGATACTACCCATATCCACCGGATGAGGGTTGCCTCGCGCCGCCTGCGTGCTGCACTGCCCATCTTCTCCTCCTGCCTCCCAAAAAAGGCCTATCGCAGGTGGTTTCATGCCGTGAAGACGATCACGAGATCCCTTGGAAGGGCCCGCGACCTGGATGTCCAGATTGCATTTCTCGGGGAATACATGAGGGACGGGTATCCTTCTGGATGTCCAAAACCACCATTCCAGGAAGAGAATCCCGCCGATTCCGGATTTTCAGCGCTTATGAGAACACTGAAGTCACAGCGGGCAGCCATCCAGCCTGAGATCGATGCAATTGCAAGTCTCTTCTCGGATACGGGTGTCTTTTCTGACCTCCCGTCAGCAATTCGTACTGCCACTACCGTGCACACATCCGGCACCAGCATCCGTAAACGAGCAGTCCGTGAGACAACGAGGCGGTATGCAGCACTTATCGAGTTCGATCCTTCTGCCAGGGATCCGGAGGCGGTAAAAGCCCATCATGCGATGCGGATAGCAGCAAAAAAATACCGGTACACCCTGGAGATCTTTGACGAAGCATGTGGCGGCAGGTACAAGGAAACGATCAAGGTAGTGCGGAAGCTCCAGGAGATCCTCGGGATGATGCATGACTGCGATGTCTGGATCGAAACACTGGAAGGAGCGTGGCTTTCCAGGGAAGGAGATCCCGGAACAACGCCAGGTGACCAGGGGCTGATCGCCCTGCTTGAAGACCGGAAGAACGAGCGGAATGCCCGATACCGGAAGTTCCTCCTGCTCTGGGAGCGATTCCTGCAGCAGTCTCCCTGAACAGGGGAGCACGGTGAGGCTGTAAAAAAGTCCGGAAGTGTCAGGGACCGGCAGATGTGCCCACCTGGAAGGCTCCTTTCAAAGAATAGCCGTTCTGAAAGGTTTCATGTTCCTTACCGCCGGTGAGATTAAGACCATCTCACGATTGAGAGGGAAAAGGGAGGGATGCTGACGTGCCATGCCGCACCGTAGAGCCCTGGGCACTCACGCCATTTCACCTGTCACCCCATCCGGGAATGAAGGTAATGTCCAACGGAGTGAATTGAGAGCACTGAACCCGTCATGGGAACTGAACCCGTCATGGAAAGTCAACCATCCTGCGTACCGTCATGCCCTTCCCTTTCCTGTTCCGGGCGCTGTGAACGGGCCCTCAAGCACCTGCCGGTCGTGCAGAATTGCCCGCATAACGCCAGTTTTCCTGAATGGCAAAAGGATATGTTTTTGAAACGCACAACCACTCTTATTGCAGTCCGAATGCAGGAAGGCGACATGATCGTACTCGGGATCGATCCGGGTCTCGCCACGGTGGGATATGGCGTCCTTGAGTCCAGGGACGGAAGGGTGAAGACCGTTCTTGCGTATGACTGTATCAGGACTTCGGGAAAGGACAGCACCACCCCCCAGCGCCTGGAAGAGATTTTCAACCGGGTCTGCAGCCTGATATCGGAGCATCACCCCGGGTGGATCGCCCTCGAGAAACTCTTTTTTTCAAAGAACGTGACTTCAGCGCTGGGGGTTGCCGAGGTGAGGGGGGTGATCCTGCTTGCAGCAGAGCAGCACGGGGTGAAGGTCGCCGAGTATACTCCAAACCAGGTAAAACTGGCGATCACCGGTTCAGGGAGGGCAGACAAGCGACAGATGCAGGAGATGATCTGCCGTCTCCTCGCCCTCCCCGGGATACCAAAACCAGACGATGTGGCTGACGGTCTCTGCTTAGCCCTGTGCCATCTCCACGTAGTGAGGGAGCCATGATCTCCCTCCTCTCCGGCACGGTCCTCTGGTGCGGTGAGAACACGGTGGTCATCGATGTGCATGGAGTAGGATTTGAAGTCACCATGACGGATGCGGCGGTCAGGGACCTTGCCGGCACCGCCACGCCCGTAAAGATCCATACCCATCTTGCCGTCCGTGACGGCGAACCTGTGCTCTATGGGTTTCTCACCCGGTCAGAAGTGGAGATGTTTCTTCTCCTGATCCAGGTCAACCGGGTGGGACCCGCCCTTGCCTTGCGAATCCTCTCGCAGATCAGCATCCCTGATCTGGCCGGTGCAATCCTTGACGGTGATGAGGCTGTCCTCTCGAAGATCTCCGGGATCGGGTCCAAGAGTGCAAAGCGTCTCATCCTGGAGCTTGGGGACAAGATGAAGAAGCGGGCCGCGCTGTTCGTGACTGGTCTCCCATCAGGCGGTGATCCCGTCCGGAGGGATGCGGAAAGTGCCCTTGTAGCGTTGGGATTCTCGCACAAGGAGGCTGTGGCCTCTGTTGAGGCCGTGCTCCGCGGGAATAGCAGATCCTCTGACGTTGCAACGGTCGTGCGGGCTGCGCTCTCTCTTCTCCGGGAGGGATCATGAGGGAAGAGGCGCTCATCGCTGCCACGATGAAAGAGGAGGACCGGGATGAGGAGGGGATCAGGCCTGAAACGCTCCCCGAATTCATCGGCCAGGCGCAACTGAGGGAATCCCTGTCAATTGCTATTGCCGCCGCAAAGAAGCGGGGGGTCCCGCTCGACCATGTGCTCTTCTCGGGCCCGCCAGGTCTCGGGAAGACCACGCTTGCCCATATCATTGCCCGGGAGATGGGGTCCGCTATACACTGCACCAGCGGCCCGGTGCTTGAGAAGGCCGGGGATCTTGCTGCGATCCTTACCCTCGTCTCTGAAGGGGACCTCCTTTTCATCGACGAGATCCACCGGCTCCCCACGGTTGTCGAAGAGATCCTGTATCCTGCCATGGAGGACTTCCGGATCGATGTGATGATCGGTGAGGGGCCCAGCGCCCGCTCGATTCGGATCGATCTGGCCCCGTTCACCCTGATCGGGGCGACGACACGGGTCGGGCAGCTCGGCTCACCGTTCCGGGACCGGTTCGGCATGATCTTCCGGCTGAATGCGTATTCCTGCGAAGAGCTGGCAGCGATTGTCAGGAGGAGTGCACGGATCCTGGCACTCCCGATCACGGAGAGCGGCTCACGGGAGATCGCTGCACGGAGCCGCGGCACTCCCCGGATAGCAAACCGCCTTCTGCGAAGGGTAGGGGATTACGCCCTGGTCAGGAGTGACGGCAGGATCGATGAGGATCTTGCCGATCAGGCGCTCACCATGCTTGGAGTGGACCGGAACGGGCTCGATGAAACTGACCGGCGGATCCTCAGGGTAATCGTCGAGGATTTTGGAGGAGGGCCGGTCGGGATCAAGACGATAGCCATCTCGATCGGGGAGGATGTGCGCACGATCGAGGAGGTCTATGAGCCGTACCTCATCCAGTCAGGATTTATCAAGCGTACCCCGCAGGGAAGGGAAGCCACCCCGGCGGCACGGAGCCATATCCAGCCGGCATGGTGGTGAATTTTTTGGTATCTCCCCAAAATTTGATGAGATAGCCCGCAGAACTCTAGGGGATGATCCCTTTCACCGGCCTTGAGCTCTCCCCCGGCAAAGCCGCCTATCTGAAGTACCTCTCTCTCCAGGGCGGCAGCGTGAAGATCTCCGGCATCGCGGGCTATTTCGAGGTCGATCCATCCACCGTCACCCGGACCATCACCGACCTTACCCGGGAGGGGTACGTTGAGCATGAGCCGTACGGAAGGGTTATCCTGACGGAGTTCGGGAGAAAATACGGGGCGTTTCTCGTGAGGAGACACCGGATCCTTGGCCTTGTGCTCTCCCATTATGGCCTCTCCGAGGAGGAGGCCTGCACCGAGGCCTCCAGGATGGAGTGCTATCTCTCGAGGGAGGCGGTCAATAAAATCTGCCGGGCCCTTGGCCATCCCACCAGGGGATTCTGCGGGGAGATCTGCCATGATCCGCTCTGCCTTTCAGGAACCTTTCATGGGCTGCATGAAAATGTGAGCTGATATGCAAATAAAAGGTGCTTCCATGATACCACGGAGCGGCGTGATAACCTTGGCCCTTGTTCTCCTCGTCCTTGCTGCCGGGTGCAACGACATCGCCAGGAACGCTCCCGGAGAACGGATCAGCGTTGCGGTCACCATCCCTCCCCAGGAAGAGATGGTGCGGGAGATAGGGGGCGAACGGGTCGAGGTGGTGGTGATGGTGCCCCCCGGATCCGATCCCCATACCTACGAGCCGGAGCCTGCGCTGGTGGCACGAGCTGCCGGGGCCGATCTGTACGTGACAATCGGGACAGGGCTGCTTCCCATCGAGGATACTCTTGTATCACGTTTGACGGCTATGAACCCGGGCCTCGTTGTTGCTGACAGCAGCACGGGTATCCCCTCTCTCTCCCCGGACCGGGGAGGAGAAACCAGCCTGGTTCAGGGGGAAGATCTCGGAAGAGAGACAGGCCAGGCAAACCCGAGCCCCGACCCCCACATCTGGCTCTCGCTCCGAAATGCCGTGATCATGTCGGAGAACACCAGGGATGCCCTGATCAAGGTCGATCCTGCCAATGAAAACGAGTACAGGAGGAACTGTGACAAATATACCTCCCGCCTGCGGGATCTTGATCAGGAGATCGATGCTGCCTACTCCCGGAATGACCCGGGGATGATCCTCGTCACCCATCAGGCATGGGACTATTTTGCGAGGGATTATCATCTCGACATTGTCGCAATCGAGAATGATGGGAAAGAAGCGACGGCAAAAGACCTTGCCTCGTTCATTCTTCTTGCCCGATCACACGGGATCCGGGTGGTATTTGCCGAGGCCCAGGAGAGCACCCGGGAAGCCGAGACCATTGCCGGGGAGATAGGCGGCTCGGTCAGGGTCATCGATCCCCTGGCCGGGGACTACCTTGCCAACATGGAACGGGTGGCAGAAGCGTTTGGAGGGGCGGCCCAGGGATGAACGGCCCGGTGATCGAACTCGAATCGGTCTCCTGCCTTCTCTCAGGACGAACGGTGCTTGATGCGGTCGACCTGAAGGTCCGTGAAGGAGACCTGTATGCAGTGATAGGCCCCAACGGCGGCGGAAAAACCACGTTGCTCAAGGTCATACTCGGACTCCTCCCTGCCAGCTCCGGAACGGTGCGGGTCTTTGGGACAGACCCCCGGAAAGCCCGGAGCAGGATCGGGTACGTCCCCCAGTACAGGACGTTTGACTTCCGCTACCCGCTCACCGTTGAGGAGATGGTGCTTTCGGGACGGCTCGGCCTTGTCCCCGGCCTTGTCAGGCGATTCTCCGAAAAAGACCGGAAAGCCGCAAGGAAGGCGCTTGAACGGACTGCGATCCTTCACCTCTCCCGCCGGCCGATCTGCGACCTCTCCGGGGGTGAGCAGCAGCGGGCAATCATAGCCCGCGCCCTTGTCGGCGAACCGGACCTGCTCATCCTCGATGAGCCCATGGTGTATGTCGATATGCCCACCGAGCTGCAGTTGTTCGACATGCTCAAAGCCCTCAAGGATGAGATGACCGTCCTTCTGGTCACGCATGACATCGGGGCCATCTCCACGAATGTCACGAGGGTAGCCTGCCTCAACGGTAAGATCTTCACTCATGACACCAGCGAGATATCAGAGGAAATGCTCACCGCAGCATATCACTGCCCCGTTGACCTGATAGCCCATGGGATCCCGCACCGGGTTTTCCGTGATCACGGGAGGGTGGGATGATGCTTTCGATCCTGGGGTTTGAATTTTTCAGGAACGCCGTGGCAGCCGGGCTGATGGCAAGCATAGTCTGTGGTATAATCGGTTCTTTCGTGATCGTCAAACGCCTCGTATCTCTCTCGGGGGGGCTTGCCCATGCCGCGTTCGGCGGGGTCGGTCTGGGGTATTTTCTCGGGGTCGATCCCTTCCTCGGGGCTGCCGGATTTACCCTCGCAATCGCCCTTCTCATCGGGACCATCCGCGAGAAGTTCGGGCAGTACATGGAGACGCTGACCGGCGTGGTGTGGGCTGCGGGGATGGCGACCGGAATCCTCTTTATTGCACTGACCCCTGGCTATGCACCGGAACTGTTCGGATTCCTGTTTGGCAATATTCTCCTGATCCCTTCAGAAGATCTGATCATCATGGGTATCCTGGCACTGGGTATCCTCCTCATCGTGACCGCCGGGTTCAACCAGCTCGTGGCAGTCACGTTCGATGAGGAGTACGCCCGTGTGATGAACCTCCCGGTGACAGCCCTCCTCCTCCTCCTCCTGATGCTCATTGCATTCAGCGTGATTGTTCTCCTCCGGGTCGTGGGAATTATCCTCGTCATTGCCCTTCTCACCATCCCGCCTGCCATCGCCCGCGAGTATTCGGGAAGTATGCGATCCATGATGTGCCTCTCGGTCCTGGCCGCTGCGGGATGCACCATCGGGGGACTCTTCCTGTCCTATGTCATGAACGTTCCGTCCGGTGCGACAATCATTCTCCTGGCAACCCTCGGATACGGGCTCATGCTCTTCGAGCGCTGGATGGCCGGGAGAAGGACACAGGGTGCAGCAGGATAAGGTGCCCCTCCACATCCCGTCCCTCTGAAAAAACCGAACAACGCCAGGGGATTTCCGGAATGGCCCCTCCCGCATGGTGCAATACCGCTGTGGTGGCTTGCCCCCCCCCCTTTTGGTATTCCTGACTACGTCTTCCCCGGGTGCGTGAGCAGGGTGGGATAGTTCCCGGTCCATTCGTGCAGTTCTTCGAGATCGGCAGTGACAATTCTCGTGATGAGTGTCTTTCCAAACACGCGTTCGAAATGATCGGCCTCATTCTCGATCCCCGACAGTTCAAGCTGGCACTCGCCGACGGCAGTGATCTCGAGCACGGCACCTGTCGGACTGGTGGAGAGGAACCTTGCATGCCGGATCAGCCCGGCATGGCTCCGGTCAAGACTCTCCGCCATCCGGAGCAGGGCCGAGAGGACCCTGATCCGCTCCCGATCTCCCGGCTCGAGGGGAAGTACCGCAAACGTCCTCTTTTTTGGCGGCTTCTTCCGGTGATAACGGGCGATGAACGCCATCATGAGGAGTTCCCTAGGGAGAAAACCAGGGATATCGGTGTTCCTGATCACGTAATAGGAGTGTATATGGTGATTGTGGTAGGAGATGAAGGATCCCACGTCATGGAGGAACGTGGCATAGACAAGGAGGTCCTCCTCGGGGCTGGAATATGCATGCAACCCGCACTGCTTTCCGCTGGAGAAGAGCTCCTGGGCGAGGCGTGCAACGGTTCGTGCATGATGCTCATTGATACCGCAGGAGCGGGCGAGCTGGAGGACGCTTCGTTCCCGCGGGGATACGCTGTCGATCAGGGGGATCTCCTCCATCCGTGTGAGATAATCCGCAAGAAGACCATCCTGCAACCCTCTCTGGGTGGAGAAGACCCGGTCGATGGAGAGGGTCTCCATCAGGGTTTCAAGGATGGCGGCGCCGCAGATGATGATATCCCCCCGTTCCGGGTTGATACCCGGGACTTTCCTCCTGGCAGGGAGGGAGAGGGAGCAGAGGAGACCGGTTACCCGTGCCAGCTCTGACCGGGAAAGCCCGGTCTCAGGGGTGGTTATTCCCTCCCCGGTTTTCATGGCAATCTCTGAAAGGTTGATGATGGTGCCCGAGCTGCCGATGGCAATGTCGAACTGATGGGAGGAGAGCCCTGGTAAAGCCGGGGCGATCACCTCTCTCACATGATCCCGGATGCGTGCGTACTTCTTTTTTGTGACCGGCTTCTCGTCATCGCGGGAGAAGAAGAGGTTGGTGAGCCGGATCGATCCCAAGAGCAGGCTTTCGAGGTGGCAGGAGGTATGCTGCCCTCCTATGGCGATCTCTGTGGAACCCCCCCCGATATCGATGAAGACCGCCTGTTTCTTCCCGAGCTGGATCCCGGTTGCCACCCCCATGTAGATCAGCCGGGCTTCGTCCCTTCCCGAGATGATCCGGACATCGATCCCAGCTTCATGACGCAGGCGGTTCAGGAGCACGTTCCGGTTCCGCGCCTCCCGTGCCGCGGACGTGGCAACCGCTACCACTTCATCGGCTGAGAAGGATCGGGCAAGGGAGGTGAAATTCCGGCAGACCCTGACAGCCCGTTCGATAGCCTCGTCCCGAATGAGATCCTCCTCGAACTCTCCATCGCCAAGCCTGACCGTCTCCTTCTGGCGGGAAAGAACATGATAGGTGCAGTGGGGGAAGAGACGGACGATCAGCAGTCGGATCGAATTGGTACCGATATCGAGAAAGGCAACTACGCGTTCCCGTGATAGCCCGGCGGGATGTTCTGAACCTGTCATTCCTGCCTGTACTTCTCTTTCTGGCACCATGAAATGCGGGGTCAGGAGGATGGAGGATCCCCGGCAGCTCCCGGAGCGAGGCGGCACCGGCACCTCCCGATGGTAAAGGCTACGAATACCGCAGAAAGAGCGATGATGGCGAATGCCAGGACAAACGTGGTCAGTTCAGCGATGAATCCTGCAAGGACCGGAAGGAACGTCATTCCCCCGTAGCTGGCCGCATTGAACAGTCCCATCACCACCCCCTGCCGGGTTTCAGACTCGGCAAGATACGCCAGCTGGGCGATCATCACCACCCCTGCAATCGCGCCGACCAGGATGAAAAAGACAGGCGAGAAGAAGACGCAGAGCACGGCTGCCGCCATCGCAAGAGATGCTCCTTTTATCGTCGGAATCGGGGGAAGGTGGGCATGGGATACCACGATCACAGCGATCGCAGTGGCGGTGCTCATCCCGGCAATGACCAGTCCGACAAGGCTGGGTGAGAGATCCGAGAATTCCGGATAGAGGGAGGTGAGCGCCCCTGTTATCCCAAGGAGCACGATGGTCGAGATCCAGAGCCAGAAGTATTCCTGTATCACACGAAGAAGCCGTCTCCCCGTATTCCGGATCGGTTCACGGGCCGGGCGTGGCTGTCCCCCTCCTGGCTGCATGACCATGCTCGCGAGGGTGGGGATCGCCCCGATCAGGGTGAAGGTGGCGATGCCCGACACGCCAAAACCGGTCATCTCAACTAGCCAGCCGCTGGCGATCAGCCCTGCGACAAGACCAATATTCAGCATCGCCATGAAATATCCGCTCGAGGTCTCATGGTCAGGCCGTGAATTGATCAGGGAGAGGGCAGCCGGGACGAACAGCCCTGCCCCGATCCCCTCGATAACACGGAACACCACGATCAGAAGAGTGGAGGTGGTAAGCGTGAGGAGCACACCTGAAGCAACGGTCAGCAGGAGACCTCCCCTCACGAGAGGCAGTTCGCCTGCACGGTCAGCAATCAGGCCTGCCGGGAGGACGAGAAGGAATGCCCCGAGGAAGTATGCAGAATAGATGGTACCCTGGGCGATCGTACTGTCCCCGAACGATGCAAGTTCCGGCACGATCGCATTCGACAGTGCCATGATGGAAAAAACGCCTAAAAAGAGAGGGAAGCGGTTTCTCATGGCATCGCTTCAGATCATGCGGTATGTCTCAAGGTTCATCGGGGAATGAGTCTCGATATGGTACCGCTTGTAGAGCGAGCTTGCCAGATCGATCGTATTGTTCTCGTCGCCATGAATCGTGAAGATCTTTTCCGGTTTGGGCTGGACATGGCCGATATAGTTGATCAGCTGTCTCCGGTCTGAATGGCCGGAAAACCCGTCGATGGTTACGATCTCGAGGTTGATAACAATGGTCCCCTTCCGCCCGACAGGAATCTCCCTCCATCCTTTCTGGATACGCCTCCCCATCGTCCCTTCTGCCTGGTACCCGACAAAGACGAGTGCATTCCTCTCATCGGAAGCGAGCCCGCTCAGGTATTCCATGACCGGCCCGCCGTTCAGCATACCGCTGGTCGTGACGATGACACAGGGGTCCCCATTGATCACCTTCTCACGGAGATCCGATGAATCGACAGGGACAAAGCATTCAGCGAGGAATGGGTTCAAACCTTCCTTGAAGATCTGGTTGCGGAGTTCACTGTTCAGGTACTCCGGGTAGGTCGTGTGGATTGCCGTAGCCTCCCGGATCATCCCGTCGAGGTAGATCCTGACCGCCGGGATCTTCTCTCTCCTGATCCCCTCCTCCAGCGCAAGCATGACCTCCTGGGATCGCCCCACGGCAAACGCCGGGATGATAACTTTTCCACCCCTGGAGATGACGTTTCCTATCGTCTCGTACAGCTTCTCCTCGGCATCTGCACGGGCCGGCTGGAGATCGCCGCTGCCCCCGTAGGTACTCTCCATGAAGATCGCTTCGAGCCGGGGGAACTGGTTGGTGGCAGGATTAAAGAGCCTGCTCTTGCTGTAGTTAAAGTCACCGGTAAACGCGACATTATAGAGCCCGTCTCCGACGTGGAAGTGGGCGATCGCCGACCCGAGGATGTGGCCTGCATTGTGGAAGGTCAGCTTGATATCAGGAGCGATATCCGTCACGCTCCCGTAATTGAGGGTGATGGAATGCTTGATGTAACTCTTCACATCGTTTGAGCTGTAAGGGATCTTCCGATCTTCTTTTGAGACAACGTCCAGGTAATCCAGCTGGAGCATCGCTGACAGATCCCGCGTGGGGGGGGTGCTGTACACGGGACCGTCAAATCCGTACTTGTACAGGAGGGGTACCAGCGCACAATGGTCGAGGTGTGCATGAGTGAGCACGACAGCATCCAGTTGTGAAAGGGGGTGAATCTCCGGCACATAGAGATAGGGGGCATTGTTGGTGCTGTTGTCAGGTTTCTCTCCACAGTCGATCAGGATCTTGCTCTCGGGAGTGGAGAGGAGGAATGCCGCCCTCCCTACCTCCCTGCAGCAGCCGAGCATGGTCACCCGGACCCATGCGTCCTTGCTCGTGACATCGCGGTGGATACGCCGCCCGATGGTCCGGAGAAACTGTTTCCGGTCCTCATTCACCGATCGCAGGAACTGCCTGACCTGTTTTACTGTTGAACTCTCGATCGGCGGTGTCCTGACGACCTTGGGCGTCCATCCGATATGTTTCGTGATCTCACGGAGCGTTGCACCGTTCTTGCCGATGACGACACCTGGTTTCTCAGCCTCGATGAGCACCTCACCGGTATCTGCATCAAAGAAGATATCGGTGATCCCTGCATTTTCTGCGACAACCTCACGGATCTCAAGCATTGCCCGTTCGGGATCCTCAAGCACATTCGGCCTGACAACGATACGCTTCCGCAGGTCCCTCGCCAGGATCTTGATCAGGTCGGCCTCATCGGCAAACCGCTTGGGGTCATCGGTATAGATGACCAGCTCGGGCCCTTCAAATTCCACTTCAGAGACAGTGATACCCGCAGGTACTCTCTCATCGATCTTATTCTTCAGTTCTTTCAGCCGATCTTCAATAAGCATCCAATCAGTCCTAAAAAAAAGTATTATGCCGTCGCTGCCGCGCTGTTTTTCGGGAGCTGGTCTTCAGGGACCTCGAAATACTCGTCCTTCGTGATCACCACGACGTGCACTCCTTCTCCCGAACCAGCATCCCTTTTCATGGCAGCACGGACCGCTCTCACTGCAAGTGAGATCGCGTCTTTCCTTTTCATTCCCTTGGTAAACCGGTCCTCGAGCACCCCGTATGCCATGGGAGATCCGGATCCTGTCGCAACGATCTCCTCTTCCTTCGTTGCCCCACCCATCGCATCCACCGAGAACAGGCCTGGTCCGGAGTCATTAACTCCTCCCACGAGGAGTTGGACGTAAAAGGGGTAGTACCGGTTATTGTTCAGGATGTTGGAGAGGAGAGTTGAGGCGGCGGCAACCGACATCGCTCTCCCCCTCCTGATATTGTAGAGACTGCACTCTACGGTCATGATCCGGGCGATCTGCTGGGCATCTCCCACCCCCCCTGCTATGGTCATCCCGATTCGGTCTGCGATCTGGTACACTTTTTTTGCTTTCTTGCTTGCGATCATGTACCCCATTGTTGCCCTTTTCTCGGTAGCAAGCACGACACCGTCTTCAAAGACAAGTCCGACAGTGGTCGTTCCCTTCAGGGGCTCCTGATATTGCTCACTCATATATTCACCCCAAAACATGGAAAACGCTGGAAAAATCTCACAAAAGCGCTTCACAAATTAAATGTCATCCAAAAATTTAAAGGTTTTTATTGTCTGGTGCACGGCACATTGCCCTGATGAGGTCGCGGTCAAAGAGCATGGCAACCAGTTTTTTGTCACCGTTCACGACCGGGAGCTGGTCAATCCTCCCCCGCTTCATTTTGAGAGCACATTCGCTCACCTCGGCATTCAGGGGCACCGAGATGACATTGCTGACCATCGCGGTCTTGACCGGTTTATCGGGGAGCTGGATCTTTGAGATACCATAGCTGATGGTGTGCATGTCCCGGATGCTCTCCCAGGTCCATTCATCGTCATCGGTCCCGTTCGAAAAATCACTCACCTCTACCATGTCCTCGATGGAAGAATGCCGGATCAGGTCACGCTCTGATATGATCCCCTGGAGCTTGCTCTCTGCATCGAGGATGGGGATCGCATCGAACCCTGATATCTCCATGATACGGGCGACAAGCGGGAGGGGTGTCTCCTCCCAGAGGGCAAAGGTCTGGCTGATATACGTGGGTTTTATCTCGTCCTTTACCCGCAACTGGGCGATGGCATGGACAAGATCGGCGACGGAGAGCAATCCGACGAGTTTCTCCCCTTCGACCACCGGAAGCCTTCTCACGTTCTTCTCGATAAGGATACGGGCGGCCTCCTCGACAGGGGTGTCAGGGGAGACGGTCGCAGGGTTGCGTGTCATCAGGAGCCCGAGCTGGGTCTCGTCTGCCTTGCGCAGGAGGTCTTTTCTCGTGATGATCCCGACGAGCTTCCCTTCCTTGAGGACAGGGACCCCGGAAATTCCGGTACGCTTCAGTATCTTCAGGACATCATCCCTGTTCCCCGGTATCTCAACAGTGACCACCTCGGTGGTCATGAAATCAGAGACGTTCATGGCTTCGATGGTCGCACCACCATAACTGTTTTTGGAGAGTTTGAGACGACAAATGAACTGACACTGCCAAGGAGTATCCGGTCTACCTCGCTCTTTCCATGGGATCCCATCACCACAAGGTCAACAGGAAGTTCATTGATTGCTTTCAGGATCTCGTTTCCCGCATGCCCCTGGCGGATGTAGGTCTGGATCGTGACGCCATGCTGTTCTCCCAGCTCTTTTGCCGTATCCAGCGCAGTCTTTCCTTCCTTTTCAAGCATGCTGTACATGATCTCCCAGGTACTGTCCATGGGCAGGGATGAAAAGAGCCCTGTCTCCACAACGTAGACGGCATGAACCTCTGCCTTCCAGACCCGTGCCTCTTCGATCGCGGCCTTCAATGCATTATCGCTTATTTTTGACCCGTCTATGGCCACCAGGATGTGTCGGAACATGGTACTCTCCAAAAGAGCTTTTCTATTAATGTCTTTTCAGCAATTAAAAACTTTTGTGACGATATTTTTCCGTCCGGCCCGCTTGACCAGCGTTGTTACCATATCATGGGAGAGCCAGAGGTTGGAGTCACCGGGGTGGATCACGAGAAACCGGGCGGGACATCCCTCCGTGATAAAAGGGGGAGTCTTTGTGAGGCACGATCCTTCCACCGCTGCCCTGAATATGAGGGCGGGAGGAATCTGGTAGACCGTCGCGATAAAGGACATCTCGCGCCACAGGTCGGGCTGGACGAACATGCAGTTGTCAGTTCCAAGAACGATCCTGCACCCCGCCTCTATCATCTTTTTTAAAGGCGGCTTGCCCGGGGAATCGGTCACCCCGAGGGTCCAGTTCGACCGGGCACAGACGGCGATGGGTATCTCCTCTTCTGCACACCTGCGAAGCTGGCGGCTCGTTGCGTGAGTGCAGTGCACGATGAGATCGGGGGCATAGTCAAGGGCCGAATCGATGTCAAAACGGTCCCGCTCTCCGGCATGAAAGGCGATCAGCCTCTTCATTTCACGCGAACGGCGTACGATCTGTTCAAGACCGTGGTTATCCCTTGCACTACTGACCCCCAGCCCATCGGCATACGCTTCTCCCCCTTCACGGCCGAAGATGACTGGGACGCAGGAGATCCCCTCTGCAGCGGTGCGCAGTGCCTGCACTCCTGCCGGGCCGCCTTCCCGGAAATCGGCACATCCGGCTGTCCCTGCCTCCTGCATGAACTCCAGGGTTGCGCGCATCGCCCGGATCAGCTCGCCAGGGGGTGTTTTTTCGAGTATCTGGTGCTTGAGCCCGTGGGGAGGGGTGACCAGGTTCTCCAGGCTCCCCTCTGCCCGGACGTCCATTGCCACACTGTCTCCCAGGTGCGTGTGTGCATTGAAGAGGGCCGGGCAGATCCAGGGGGCACCCGGTCGGGGCGCACGGTCTTCGATGCGGTGGATCCTGCCCCCGCGGATAACAATCGCTACCTCTCTCTCCTCAAGCATCTCTCCGATAAGGGCCCGCCCCTCCACCACACGCTCGCCACTGGGCATATCCCGGGTTCACCGATTTTAAATAGGGATAATGAGAAATTAATAGGTATGGCAAAAAAAGCAGGAGGCAGGCTGATCTCCTCTGCCGGGCTGGTCAACTACTACGAGAGCGAGGATAAAAGGGCGATCCATATCAATCCCATTGCTGTTATTGTGGTAGCGGTTGCAATTTCGGTATTCATCCTTGTATTGAACCTCTTTACCTGAAATCAGGTATCCCCCCCTTCCCTCTGTTTTTCCGATTCCCGGGCGGCAACACCGTTGTACCTGTTCGAAGGAGGTGGCTGTACCAGTCTTTTCCCGGCATAAAGAGGGGTGACCATGATCCCGCCCTTTGCAGCCTGGGGTGTCGTTGGGATGCTCCCGATCTCCCGCGGGGTGATTCTGCACTACGATCTGCTCCAGCACAGCTCCTTGTAGGCCAAAAAGTCAGGGTTCTCATCGTATGGCTTCAATCGGAACCTGTGTCTGCACGGCTCCTTGTCTGCAAGGAAAGAGGAGTTTCCTCAAGATCGCAGTAGCGGGACGATTCCCCCAGGTCCCTGAACGTCAGGAGTCCAGGATCGTCATTCTGATGTCTTCATTCGGGAACCGTTCCGGCGCAGATCCTGACACTCAGGAGGTGAGCAGCCTCCTCATGATGTCTTCTTCGGGGGAGAAGTACAGGTTGTCATGGCCGCTCCAGGAGGGACAGTTCCGGAAGACCACTGCCGGGACCGCGTTATTGCTCTCTCCCATGATGAAGTTGGCAAACCCGGCGATCTCGTCAACCACCGCCTCTTCGGTGATCTTCAGGACATGCCCGAAGAGATCGGTATCCCCCCGGAAATCGCGGATCGCTGTCATGCCGCTCCAACCGATGGCATGGCCGGTCTGTCCCCTCCGAAACGATCGGCCGCAGGTATCGGTCACGATCACCCCTGTCTCGACTCCTGCAACAGCACGGAATCCCTCCTTCAGATCGAATGCTGCACCCATGGGATCAGGGGGGAGAAGGATGATGTGCTCCTTCTCGATGTTGCTCTGATCGACCCCTGCCCTCACCCCTACATGGCCGCAGGGCAGCTCAGAGAGGACAAAGGGATACTCCAGGAGGACCTCCTTTGAGGCGTCAAGCACCCCCTGGATGAAGCGGGGGTCTTCCCCGGTTCTCCCGGCTATCCGGCACGCCCGCTCGCCGGGAATGATCTCCCCGAGTGACCGCGTGTATCCCATTGCCTTGGAATAGACCGATGAAGCGATGCAGATGATATCGCCCTCCTGCAGATCTACCCGCTCACTGATCAGGGTGCAGAGATCATCCCCTTCCTGTATCAGCGGGAGCCCGCGGACTCCCATGACCTGGATCGACTCGTCTCTCATATCTTTTCTAGCGTAGGTAAACCAGGATGATAAAATACAGCTGCCGTAGCCAGGGGGATCCCGGGAGCACGATATTTATATACCAGAAAGGATGCAATCAGCCATTGCTGATGTATCTCATCATCCGGTGTCCCGGCTGCCATACGTTCTCTTACGTAGACCGGTACCAGCAGTGGAAACTCTGCCCCCGGTGCGGGGAGGCGATCAGTGTCAGGCAGGGGCCGGCTTACCTTGAAGTAGAGGATTATTCGGTTGCAGAGCAGATCATCAGGCAGCTCGAACGCTACCTCGACAGCACCCAGAAAAAGGAACTGTCATCCGATGAGATTGCCGCACTCCGCCAGCAGTACGCGGACTGGATCCGGAGCAGGATCTGACCCCGGCAGTCCTGCTTCCCTCCGGTGTCCTGTACCTCCCCCTGGTGAGATCGGTATCGTGCTGTTCCCCTTGGATGGAAAAAGAGCTCTTCGCTTTTCTGTTCTTCGCTCCGCTCCGCGATTCATCCGATCTGGTACCTCAGCAGGGCAGCGATGCCCCCGAGCCCCTCCAGCTGTCTGCCCGGCTCAAATGCGCTGGAAAAGACAACGATGCCGGCGTTCATCTGCTCCGCCCTGTCCATCAGGTGGATGATCTCCTCATCACGCAGGAGGGTGTCCACGATGAGCAGGCGTTCGCAGGCGCCAAAATCGATCGCTTTCTTCACCTCTGCCCTTCCATAGGCGGCCGGGAGGCCTTTCGCTATCCGGGAAAGGAGCTCGGCAAACAGCCTGACCTCGTTTCCGAGCTGGATGTCCTCGTGTATCCGCTCAAGGATGCCAAGCCCGATCACCTCCTGGACCGCCCCGATCCCGATCCTCCGGGTCTCGACCACGAGGGATCGTGCGGCGAGTTCCGGACTGGCGGAACGGAGATACCGAACCAGATCGTCCTTCACAAATCCGGGTCCCGCAATGACAAGCGGCCCGGTGATCCCTTCCAGAAGGGAGGCCACCCGCTCAAACAAAGATGACCGGAGCCCGGTTCCCGATTCCTTTCCGCTTCCCGAGGTGATGGTAAGGACCGCCTCCGGGCCGAACTGCCGCATACGGAAGAGCTCGGCCTCGCCCTCCTCGATGGTCAGGATGTGGACCGCTTCATAGACCGATGCCTTCACGGCCCGGTCGATCCGTTCCCGATCGACAGGACGCCACCGTTTGATGACCGAGATCTCGTATCCAGGTTCAATATTCAGGGTATGGTAGGAACCGGCCTCGTCCCCGTGTTCGATGATCCCGGTGATCCGGAGCCGGTTGGCAAACCGGTGGAATTCGGTACGTTCGACCCGTATGCCGAGCCGGACCGGCCGCTTCTCCGGCTTGTCCGGGCGCAGCTTGTCCGAAGCCGACTCCACCGAACGGAGCGTCGTGGCAAAGACGAGATCACCCGGACCGATCAGGTGTTCCAGGTGCCAGAGATCGTCCAGGCTCTCCTGGAACAGGCGTATCTCGCCGAATCCGCGCTGCAGTTCTCCCTCTTCAGCTTTCATGGCTCCACGATGTCAGACCCGCCTGGCGGGACAAATGCCGCGATCCGGTCAGTGTTCAGGACTGCCTTCTGTGTCCTTGCCTCTTCCTCGCCAATCCTCGCACGCAATGCCCGGAGCACTTTCTTGGCCGTATCGTTCGGTTCGAACGTGCCGGGTTTCAGGACCACGAAGAGAGAGGTCCGGCAGGCCACCGCGGAGGGAGGTCCTCCAATCACTGCCAGTTCAGGCTCACGCTGAAGGCCGATGGCGGCTGCAAGCGGCACATCCCTGAAATATTCCCGTTCACCCCTGACGATAAAAGAACCCCTGCTCACGTATTCTCCGGATTCGGGTGTCTTGCTCACCTGGCCGGGATCTGCCGCGTAGACATCAGCGGTGGCATGGCCGCTCCTCCATGCCCCCGAGTACGATGCGGCAAACTGTGTCACCTCATCCATCCTGCCAGTCCTCCCTTTCACGATCACGACACTTGCACCGTGCACATCGGCATGGACAAAGCGGTCGCCCCCTTCCATGTACCGCTTGACAAGCTCCTCGTTCTGCGAGGCATCTTTCCCGCCGATCACCAGGACGCCGTCACTGGTGGAAAACCACCTGAACCGGTGATACCATCGCTTCTTCATGACCGGGGATCCCGCACGTTGCTGCCGTGGGGGAGCGACCGGGCGATCCATCGCGGCTTTTGCACCGGCTATCTTCTTCCGCAGTTTTTTCAGGGTATCGTAGTACCTGCCGATATTTGCCTCGAGGCTCTCATGGACATACAGGGTCACCCGCTCCCCGATATCTACCTCTACCGAGGCGTCGGCGGGATTCACGGACCTGATCCTTCCTGCAGGACCGTCTCTGCCCTTCCGGAGTACCTGCTCGATCTCCTGCCATGACATTCTCCTGCTGGCCTCATCGAGCACCCGTATGATATCCCCGAGATCCTGGTACGACTCGTACATCATGGCCGCAATCTTCTCAGTCCGGGCAGCTTTCTGCTCATATCCGGCAAGGATTTCAGACTGCCGCTTCCGTATCCGCTCCTCTTTGGAGAGACCCTTCGCGGCTGGTGCCGCTTCAGCGGGGGAGGACGGAATCCCGGGGAAGAACCGGTCGAGGGCCTGGTTGAAACTGCCGGTGCCGGCCGTTCCGCTCCCTGCATCCTCGGGGAAGGGCAGGCACTCCCTCCCGGTGAGTACCGGTTCGATCCCTTCTTCTGCACGGTGCATCAGTGCCTGGAGCTCCCGATACAGCCGGTCTGCATCTGCCTCGCCGGCAGGAATGGTCTTCTCTACGCCTGCCTTCCGGCAGAGATATTCGGCGTACCTCCCTCCGAGCAATGCACCGACGGCAAGTGCCCGCACGACATCCCGGTCGTCATTCTTCAGGAAGCTGCCGAATGCCTCCCTGGAAAATGTTGCCGGATCGGCAGGAGGGAGGCGGTACACCTCACCCGCAATGATATCTCTCTCCCGGAACCGGTGAGGCCTGAGCGGCTGGATGATCGTCCAGGCATCGTTGCAGAGTACCAGATTCCCCTGATCGAACAGTTCGATCACCAGGTGGAACGTGGTATTCTGTTTTCCGATATCAAAACAGATGATCCGCTGGAGACCCGGCTGCGATACTCCGAGCACCCTGCCCCCCTCAAGGTGTTTGCGGAGGAGCATCGCAAAGGGTGGCGGTAATTTGGGGGGTGCGGGGATACTACTCACCAGGTGGGCACGCCGGCCGCTCTCGACCAGGAGCAGGTGCCGGGCATGCTCCTGCCCGTTGAGCCGGATCACGATATGTGAGGAGGAGAACTGGTAAATCTTGCTGACCCAGAGGGGGAGGAATTTCTGCCATTCGGCCACGACCGCGTGAACATCTACCCCGCTCATCCCTTCTTTTGTGGCCATCCGATACCAAATTACATATTGCTTAAAGACTAAAAAATAGGACTACTGGTATCACGATGAGTGCAGATGAGGTAAAGGAGAAGGAGGAACTGCCAAAGAAACTCTCGCCTGAAGAGAAGCGGCAGGAAAACAGCAGGAAAATCAAACGCACCCTTATTGCAACGGCACTGGGGATCATCACCGGGGTGATCTCGTACCTTGCCATCGACTCATCACAGATCCTTGGGTTCCAGAGCTATACCATCCTTGCCCTCCTCATCATGATCGCAGGCATCGTGGTGCAGAAACATATCTTCATGCTGATGCACCTCTTTTTAAAGCCCCTCGGGTTCAAGGACTGGTTCTATCAGGGTTTCATGACCTTTGCCTTCTGGTTCATCACCTGGACCATCCTCCTGACGAGCGGAATTATAGCGTGAACCACCCATGCGTATCGCAGTAGTCCACCGTGACCGGTGCCATTCCAGGAAATGCGGCACCGAGTGCATCCTGTACTGTCCGCGGGTGAGGACCGGAGACGAGACGGTCATCATCGGCGAGGACAAGAAGGCGGTCATCTCAGAAGAGCTCTGTGTCGGCTGTGGGATCTGCGTAAAAAAATGCCCGTTCGAAGCAATCGACATCGTCAGCCTCCCCGAGGAGCTGGAGCATGCCACCCACCGGTACGGGAAGAACGGGTTCGCCCTGTACGGCCTTCCCATCCCGGTCGAGGGAAAGGTGACCGGCATCCTCGGCGCAAATGGTATCGGGAAGAGTACCGCAGTCAAGATCCTTTCGGGCCAGCTCAAGCCGAACCTTGGTGAGTTCGAACGGGAAGCCGGGTGGGAAGAGATTCTCAGGAAATATACCGGCACCGAGCTCTTCGACTACCTGAGGACGGTCTCAGAGAAACGGCTGAAAGTGGCGATCAAGCCCCAGTATATCGATTATATCCCGCGGGTGTTTTCGGGAACCCCTGCAGAGCTCCTCAAAACTACCGATGAGAGGGGAAAACTCGATGAGTACATCGGGGCCCTGATGCTCACTCCCCTGCTTGATCATGACATCGCAACCCTTTCCGGGGGAGAGCTCCAGCGTGTGGCAATCGTGGCCTGCCTTGCCCGCGAGGCTGACTTCTACTTCCTCGATGAGATCACCCCGTTCCTGGACATCTACCAGCGGATGGCTGCCGCCCGGATCATCCGGGAACTTGCTGCCACCCGGCCGATCGTGATCGTTGAGCACGATCTTGCGATCCTCGACATGCTTGCAGATACCGTCCATGTCGCCTACGGAAAACCGGCCGTTTTTGGGGTTATCACCCAGCCGAAAGGGGTGCGTGTCGGGATCAATGAGTACTTGGAGGGCTACCTCCCTGAAGAGAATGTGCGGTTCAGGGAGTACCCGGTGGTGTTCGAGAAGCGTGCACACGAGAAGCATGCCGAACGTGCACTCCTTTTTGAGTTCCCGGCGATGAGCAAGAGCTACGATCGGTTCCGGCTCGAGATATCCCCCGGGGAGATACGCACGGGGGAAGTGCTCGGGGTGGTCGGTGCGAACGGGATCGGTAAGAGTACCTTTGCCCGGCTCCTGGCGGGAGTGGAAGAGCCTGATGAGGGCCCACTTTCCGGAGAGACCCGGATCTCCTATAAACCTCAGTACCTCAAAGCCACGTCATCAGACACCGTTGAATTTTCCCTCAGGCAGATCACGCGTTCGTTTGACAGCTCAGCCTACCAGCACGATATCATCGAACCCCTCTCGCTCTCTCCGCTCCTCCAGTCCCCGATCGATACCCTCTCAGGGGGAGAGCTCCAGCGGGTCGCGATCGCTGCCTGCCTTTCAAGGGATGCCGATCTCTACGTGCTCGATGAGCCGAGCGCCCACCTCGATGTAGAGCAGCGGGTCCGGATCACCAGGATGTTCAAGCAGCATGTCGATGGGAAGGATGCTGCCATCCTTGTCATCGACCATGATATCTACCTGATCGACATGATCAGCGAGCGGATCCTCTTCTTCGATGGGGAACCAGGGGTGAGGGGTGAGGCCACTGGTCCTTTCGATATGCGGCAGGGAATGAACCGCTTCCTCTCCCGCCTTGGGGTTACCTTCAGGCGGGACAAAACCGGGAGGCCGAGGATCAACAAGCCTGGTTCATACCTCGACCGGGACCAGAAATCGAGCGGAGAATATTATTATTACACCGATAAAGAGGCGGGGGAATAGGCAGGCGGGCTCATTAAAAAATAACATGATTCCTTTGAGGGCCACAAGCATAAAAGATGAAAAT
>JAAYWH010000054.1 GCA_012516785.1 Methanomicrobiales archaeon | reverse complement strand
TGGTCAATACCGTTGTTTCGGCGATACAGCGGTTCTCTTAAAAACCAGGACAAGCCGTTAGCCTTCCTTATCTTCCTCATGTTTTAAACCCTTTTTCCCAGATTCCCGGTATTCAAACAGGATACCGGAACCGTTCCCCTGCTGGTCCCTCCTGATCTCCCCCTGGCACAATCAACTTATACTCCCTGCAGAGAAATGGTCATTCAGTCACTGGATGAGTGCGTATGGAAGGACCCCTGGAACGGATTGAAAAAGAGTACGGAACTCTTTCCACGCTCCAGAAGATCCTCCTCTCGACCGATGGATCGGTAACCTCCCTCCTTGAAGCAATCGAGGGGGAAGAGGTGACAATCAGAACACTCTCCCAGAAGGTAGTTCCTGCGGACACAAAGACTGCAGAAGAACTGGAGATCCGGCCCGGGGATCAGGTGAACCACAGAATCGTCGAGCTCAGGAACAGCCGCACGAGAGAGGTTCTCATCTACGCGATATCTGATACCCCGCTTGAACGGCTGGAACCCGGATTCAGATCCGACCTGATGCGGGCAGATATCCCGATCGGAAGGATCCTGAAGAAGCATGCTATCGAATCCCGGAGGGAGATATCCCTTATGGGTGTACGGGGCTCTGATGCACGCATATCCCGGATATTTGGAATCGCTCTCAATGATCCGGTGCTGTTCAGGAAGTACCGTATCATCAGGCAGGGAAAACCGTTCATCTCGATCGAGGAGGTCTTCCCAGATTGCTCGTTCCGGATGGGTGCCGGAGTACTTGTCAGTGCTCCGTCACGCCTCCATCTTGGCCTCATCGACCTCAACGGATCACTAGGGCGGATCGATGGCGGGATCGGTATTACCCTCTCACTTCCTCTTACGGTCATTACGGCAGAACAATCACCCGACCTTGTCATCAGCGGAGGAACACCCCCGTCTGCCAGGAGGGCTGGAGATACGGCACATATGGTGCTCTCCTCGCTTGGTATGTGCGGGGGAGCCCGGATCCATATCCGGGCGGTCCCGCCCGGCCATGTCGGCCTTGGTTCAGGGACTGCACTCTCCCTCGCCGTTGCCAGGGCGCTCTGCGAACTGTACGGCATGCCAGTCCCGGTACGGGACCTTGCCGTGATGACCGGCCGGGGTGGAACATCAGGGATCGGTACAGCGGCATTCGAGTCAGGGGGGCTGATCGTCGACGGCGGCCACAGTTTCGGTCAGGGGAAGGAGAAGCAGGAGTACCGGCCATCCTCAGCGTCCGGAGGGATCAGGCCGGCACAGGTCATCACCCGGCACGACTTCCCGGACGACTGGCAGATCCTCCTTGTGATTCCCGAACATGACACCCCCGTGAGCGGGGCGATGGAGACCGATATTTTCAGGGAGTCCTGCCCGGTTCCGGTGGAGGAGGTCAGGGAGATCTGTCATGAGGTGATGATGCGGCTCCTGCCGGGCATTGCAGAACAGGATCTCGATCTCTTTGGTGCCGCGGTCAACCGTATCCAGGAGATTGGATTCAAGCGGATCGAGCGGGAACGACAACCTCACACCATCCAGGAGCTCCCCTCATTCCTCTGCGAGGCAGGTGCTGCCTGTGCAGGGATGAGCTCGTTTGGCCCTGCGGTCTATGCCATCACTGATTCGGCGCTGGCCGGGCTCGAGGCCGCAGCAAGGGATCTCCTCGGGGAGAACCGGGCAGTTGTCTTCCGGACCCGTGCCGACAATCATGGGGCAATCGTGCGTCACTTGTGAAGAGATTGACCGGGGTTCTCCCCTCATGGACACTCCTGCCCTGATCCCTTTACCGGCAGTGAGGAGCATAGTCGGACCGGACAAACGAATCCTTTTATAACACCAGGTCAGCACATAGTACTTGTTTTCCATGGAATTTGAGAAACTGGGTGCATTTTACCTCGGAAAAGAGTTCAGCCTCAAAGAGAAGAAACTCCTCGACCGTCTCGTGATGTACGATTCCCGTGACCTCACCACCCATGCCATCTGTATCGGGATGACCGGGAGCGGGAAGACAGGTCTCTGCGTCGATCTCCTCGAAGAGGCTGCCATGGACGGGGTTCCCGCCATCATCATCGATCCCAAGGGGGATATCACCAACCGGCTGCTCATGTTCCCGGACCTTGCCCCCGCCGATTTCCTCCCCTGGATCAACCCTGACGATGCCAGGCGGAAGGGGAAGTCACCGGATGAGTTTGCTGCAAGCCAGGCGGAGTCATGGAAGAGTGGCCTTGCCTCGTGGGGCCAGGACGGGGCACGGATCAGGATGCTGCGCGATGCTGCCGATCTTGTGGTGTACACCCCGGGGAGTGATGCCGGCGTCCCGGTATCGGTCATACAATCGTTTGCAGCCCCGGCGCTCAGCTGGGATACGGATGCTGAACTACTCAGGGAGAAGATATCAGGGACCGTGACCGCCATCCTTGGCCTGATCAAGGTGGCCGCGGATCCGCTCAGCTCACGGGAGCACATCCTCCTCTCCTCGCTCTTCGAACAGTTCTGGCGGAATGGAAAAGACCTGGACCTGGTGACACTGATCCAGGCGATCCAGAATCCCCCTCTGAAACAGATCGGGGCATTCGATGTCGAG
>JAAYWH010000053.1 GCA_012516785.1 Methanomicrobiales archaeon | reverse complement strand
GGAAGCATGGGAAGCGGGCGAGCTCATCAAGATCGCTTCTGAACAGATCCAGGAGCTCACAGACAGAAGGGAACGCATTGTGGCAATGCTCCAGGCTCATGGTGTCACCAGGGCGGGCAACTATGAGATCCTCGAGAAGGTCAGGACCGCCCGCAAGGTGAACCCCTCCAGGTTCCGGGCAATGTTCCCGGAGGCCTATAACCGGATTTGTGATGAGGATCAGCGCCGCCTTATCGCGGCAGTCGGCAAAAAGATCCGGATTGAGGACGCCGAGAAGCTGATCGGCTCGGATCTCCTTTCCCCGGCGTGTGATCTATCTACTTCGATCACCTATTCCGTGGTTAAGACGGTGATCGAATGACACTCACCACTTTTTATCAGGACCAAGCCAGGGCCCGGGAACGTGTGGCAATGCTCGAGCACCAGGCCGATGCATTCAGCAGGAAGGGGAAGACGATCCCGGCTGCAGCGCTCGCAAGGCAGGCGCGGATCATACAGTATCTTTGGTGTCTAACACAGTGCGACGATGTAAACGACAGAAATAAGGTAGTATCAGGAGATGGTGAATAATGGAAGACTTGAACGCGGAATATGAGCGCAGGCGGGATGAACTAGAGAGAGCAGAGATCCGGGAGGTCCTGCTCGAGGTCCTCAGGGAGCGGTACGGGAACACATGAAAAGGAACCGATCACCCCTCTTTTTTAGGTAATAGTTATAATCACACTTCTTTTGACTACAACATACACAACGCTATCGGTTAAGCATTTTGCAACCCAGGCGTGAGGGGAGGGAAGGATGTTTTTTCGGATCTCGACGGCAGCTCATGCCCCCCCTGGATATATAAGGGGTTAGACAGAAATCACACACGGGTATAAAGTCTCCAGCCGGATCTGATCCAAAAATGAGTCATGGAGAATGCTTTTCGAACCTTGCACACAAGGACGTCTGTATCCTCACGTTTGGGTGTACTTACAATCACGGAGACAGCAGGAAACTGGAAACGGTTCTGATCTCTCGAGGCTGCAGGATTGTGCCGGAACCGGAAAAAGCCGATGCACTGGTAGTGAATACATGCACGGTAGTTGGAGCAACAGAGCGGAAAATGATCAGAATACTGAAAAAATATTGTGATATGCCCCTCTACGTCACAGGCTGTATGATGATTGTGCAGAGAGACGAGATCTGCGCAGTGTGTAATCCTGGATTTATCCATCCTGATGCGATAACTGAAGAATACAATCGGATTCCACATCGTACCCCTCATGAAACAGGGATAGTCCAGATTGGGAAAGGATGTCGCGGCACCTGTACGTATTGTATCACCCGGTATGCAAGGGGTTCTCCTGTCAATCATACGATGGGGGAAATACTGGATGAGATCCGAACATGCCATGAAAATGGGGCATTCGAGATTCGGCTCTGTGCCCAGGACTGCAGCGCATGGAGGGGGGAGGACCATGAAACCTTGGCTGACCTTCTTTCTCGAACCGGAGATCTTCAGGGATCGTTTCTCATCCGCGTCGGTATGATGAATCCCGCGACCGTCCTTCCGATTCTCGATCCCGTCATTGAATCGTTTTCGAGTTCACGAGTATTCCGGTTTGTCCACCTTCCTGTACAGTCCGGGTCAGACCGGATTCTTTCGAGAATGGGCAGAGGGTACACTCGTGATGAGTTTACTTCGATCGTGAATGAGTTCCGAAAAAAAATTCCCGATATTTCGATAGCTACGGACATCATTACGGGATTTCCTGGGGAGGATGAAGAGGACTTCCAGGCCTCGATTGACTTAATCTCTGCGGTGCAGCCCGTCAAAGTAAACATTACCCGTTATTCGCCCCGCCCCCACACCTTGATTGCCGATGCAAGAGCGCCTACTGATTATGTAAGGAAGGTCAGATCACGAAAGGTACAGGCTCATGCTGAAGGGCTGTATCATCGTCAGAATCGTTCCCTGCTTGGCAGAACCATCTGTGTTACTGTGACGGAACACATCAGACCCGGGAGCGTGCTCTGCAGAAGCAGCAATTACACCGGCGTTATTGTGGAGAGCGATCTTCCGGTAGGGGCGAAGGTCCGGGTATGTCTTGTTGAGGACCGGATGTACTTCTTCTCAGGGGAATTGGTATCATGAGGGGGGAACCTCATGCAAGGAATAGTGTATAGCACAATAGAGTTTATACTGATTCATTTACGACGGAAGGATTAAACATGAGGCACACCAATTCCAGTCATTCACCATAGGATGAGGAATGTACGATGGATGAGATTGAAGCTGGATTTCAAAAATTGACTGAAAGGATCAAAGAGAGGGAAGAAGAGCGGGAGTCATTGGCGGACGAGGTAAAAACGCATGAAGTTGCGCTTTTTGGAAGGCTGGCCGGGATTGCTGCCCCGCTGGTTCCCAGTATAGGGATCCTGATGTTACAACGTGGCAAGCAGGACACAAAGGGGGAGCTGTATGATACCATGTTCCATAAAAAGAAGATGATTGTCCTGGGAAAAACAGATCCGGCCGGGTATCGTCCTGATAATATGTCAAAAAAAGTGGATGATCAGTTCTGCGTCCTTTCAGAAGATGGAAAATTTTATGAATTAATGTTCTCTTTTGACGGATTTATTGTTGACTCTTATGCAAATCCGATATCCCCGAAAGACGCACTTGATCGGTATGGATACGAACCGATGTACATGCTCTATCAGGCCCTCCATGATTACCTCAAAGGCCAGGAAGATCTGGTTGCAGCACTGAAACTGGTCCTGGCATTCGTTTTCCCCGTATCTGCTGCCAAGAAATAAGATTAATCATCCTCTTTTCTCCATTTGAAGAGTGGAAATGCCGGTTTTAACAAGTCTTCGTCACTCTTGCCGGTTGCCGATAAGAGATATGTTTTCGAAAAGCGCTCTTTATTTTCATTCTCGAAGGACACAGCCACTTTTACCTCATTGATCATCTTTTCGAAGGCATAGAGATATTTCTCATCTTCTTTCAGGAGAGGGACGTCGAATTCAATATCCAACGGAATGATCGCGACGTGAATCGCAAAGGCTGCGGCATTTCCCCTGTTTTTCAACTCTATTGCCTTTGCCCCGTTCTTTAACAATGCGTACACATCCGGATGCATCCGGGAGTCTTCCATGATCCAGACGGACATCAGGAGGGCGATGAAGATAATGAACGCCATGCCCCCGACATAGATGTCATAGAGAAAGAGAAGGATGGTGACGATCAGGGCAGCACCGAGAAGGATCTTGTAGTTCCGTTCCATGTAAGAAGTGGTTGTCTTTCTGGGGTAATTAAGAAAATGGGAGTGGGCCCGATGTGATTCGAACACATGACCTCCCGGTTATCAGCCGGGCGCACCACCGGGCTATGCTACGGGCCCATAAATTGCCTAAATAGTTAAACAACACGACTTCTTATAGGTTTTGAAACAACGGCCGAACTCCTATATAAGGGTGTGAGCCAGAATATCTCATAAAGAGGACCTCTTGGTGGACTATGGACCAGCGCTATCTCTTGGGAAATGAAGCAATTGCCCTCGCATGTCTCGAATCTCCAGTTGGATTCGTGAGCGGGTATCCGGGAACTCCTTCTTCAGAAGTGATCGAGATCATCGTAGCGCATCCTGACCGGAGCAGCTATGTGGAATGGTCGGTGAATGAAAAGGTCGCATTCGAAAATGCACTCGCAGCGGCTTGGTGCGGGGTGCGGTCTCTGGTGACGATGAAGCATGTGGGACTGAATGTCGCAGCAGATCCGCTGATGACAAGCGCATACACCGGGGTCACCGGTGGGTTTGTCATCATGAGTGCGGATGATCCCTTTGCGCATTCATCGCAGAATGAACAGGACAGCCGGATGTATGCAAAATTTGCGAAGATTCCATGCCTTGATCCCTCGACGTTACAAGAGGCTCATGACATGGTCCGGGATGCTTTTGCCCTTTCCGAAGCGTTGGGGCTCCCTGTTCTGTTTCGGCCGACTACGAGGATATGTCATTCAAAGAGCAATGTCACCGTGGGTCCTGTTCTGCCCTATTCCGGAAAGGGGGAGTTCCACAAAGATCCCCGACAGTATGTCGTCATTCCTGCCCATACAAGAATCCTCCACAGGAAGCTCAATGAAAAACAGCCGGCAGTCAGAAAACGGATCTCCGAATCCGGGTATAATCAGTACCACTTCCGGGGAAAGCGTGCGATCATCGCAAGCGGTATTGCTGCCGCCTATGTCCAGGAAATTATACCGCCTGATGTCTCATTCATGAAGATCGGTGCTTACCCTATCGATGAAGAATGGCTTGCCGGCTTTGTCCGGAAGCATCAGGAGGTCCTCGTTGTTGAGGAGCTCTTCCCGGTCGTGGAAGAAGTGGTGCGCGAAGTAGCAGGTACTGTGACCATCTTTGGTAAAAAGTCCGGTCATGCACCATATGAAGGAGAACTTTCACCTGAAAGCGTCGCACGGATTATGGAGTCATGTGGATTTTCCCCTGCGGTTCATTACTCTTCAGTCCAACCGGCCCCTGACCTGCCCCCGCGGCCACCCATCCTCTGTGCCGGATGCATGCACAGGCCCGTCTTCTATGCCATTAAAAAGGTCTTCCGAGATGGAATTTACCCAAGCGATATCGGCTGCTATACCCTGGGGCTCCAGCTGGGAGCCGTCGATACGACCATATGCATGGGTGCCTCTATCACGGTAGGAAGTGGATTTTCCCATGCAGGGGAAGAGAGGGATATTGTGGCTACCATCGGAGACTCCACCTTCCTTCACACCGGTATTCCCGGCCTCCTTAATGCGGTCTATAACGGGGCAAACATGACTCTCGTAATCCTTGACAACCGGACAACGGCGATGACGGGCCATCAGCCAAATCCCAATACAGGATGCACTGCCTGTGGGGGGCTTTCCCCACAGATCTCACTTGAAGCGTTGTGCCGTGCCTGTGGGGTTGCTCACGTTGAGGTGGTTGACCCTTATGATTTGGTAATGCTCACTGCCGCCTTGAAAACCGCAAAATCATTCCCTGGTGTCACGGTGGTGATTGCAAAACAGCCGTGCGTTATCACGGCCAGGAGAGCCGGGGTAAGGAGAGGAAAGTACAGGGTCGATCCTGACACATGCACTGGGTGCGGCACCTGTATCAAATTCGGCTGCCCTGCTATTGAACAGCGGGATGAGAAAGCCTGGATCAATGACCTCTGCAGCGGGTGTGCAGTCTGTGCGCAGCTATGCCCCGCCGCTGCTATCGGAAGGGAGGTGAGCAGATGAAGGGTTCATATGATATCATGATTGTCGGTATCGGGGGCCAGGGGACGATCCTCGCCTCGAACATCATAGGTGAGGCATGCATCCTGGAGGGAAGGACTGTCCGGGGTGCTGAGACCCATGGCATGGCACAGCGGGGTGGATCTGTCGAGAGTCATGTCAGGATCGATGGGAAATTCGGCCCTCTTATTGCTCCAGGAACTGCCGATCTCCTTATTGGATTTGATCTGCTCGAAGGACTCCGGTACTCCCACTTTCTGAGACCCGATGGAAAGATAGTGCTCTCTGAACGGTTGGTTATCCCAACCTCGGTGTATGTCCAGCATCTTGCGATCCCCTCATCTGAGGAGTTGGTAAAGCAGCTCTCGCGTTTTAACCTTACGCTGATCAAGGCGGAAGAGATAGCGAAAGAGGCCGGGAGTGTGCTTTCATCGAATGTTGTCATGCTTGGTGCCGCATCCCACCAGATACCTCTCGATGAATCTTCCCTCATACAGGCGGTTCAGCGTCTCGTCCCAAAGAAAACCATTGAGATCAATACACGGGCTTTTACCATGGGCCGGAAAGTGGGACCCGGGTGCTGAGCAACGAGGAGAGGCGCAGAGTGGAAAAATCGCCGCTTGGTCCATTTGAGCTGGATACCCTGTACCACGGAGATGCGCTGGATCTTCTCCCCCTCATCCCCGGAGGGAGCATCGATCTCATCGTCACTGATCCCCCCTTTGCTATTGACTTCCGGGCGCAGAGACTGAACTATAACCGCACAGGGGCTAATGTCCTTGAGGGATATGCAGAGATTGCTCCCGATGAGTACGGGAGTTTCACTTCCCGGTGGCTCAGGGAAGCGTTCCGGGTCCTCTCCGATTCAGGGAGTATCTACCTCTTTTCGGGCTGGAACCGGCTCAGGGACGTGCTGTGCGGGATAGACTCTGCCGGATTTCACACCATCAACCATCTTATCTGGAAATACCAGTTCGGGGTATTTACCCGGAAGAAATACGTCACGAGTCACTATCACATTCTCTTTGCGGTAAAAGATCCTCATGATTATACCTTCAATAAAATGGAGCACTATCCGGAGGATGTCTGGGTCATCAACCGCGAGTATTGGAAGGGAAAGAAGAAGACGCCTACAAAGCTTCCTGGAGAAATTGTCAGAAAAATTCTCTTTTATTCCAGCAATCCAGGAGATATTGTTCTGGATCCATTTCTGGGATCGGGAACTGTTGCTGCGGTCTGCAGAGAGAATGGCAGGCATTATCTTGGGTTTGAGCTGGTGGAAGACTATTACCGGTTTGCATCCGAACGGATCAGCAACGATAAATCCTTAGCGATGAGAAAAAAATGCCAGGGAATGCCGGGAAAAAAGAAAAGAACGGATCATGAGAACGCTGAGGGGGAGATTTGAACTCCCGAGGGGCTGGACGCCCCACAGGCTTTCCAGGCCTGCGCCCTACCGGTCTAGACTACCTCAGCACAGAAATGCACCCTTACTATTGTAGGGGATTTTTTTTAATGCTATCTCATGGAGATAGAGCATGGTCCCGCTTTTTCCAGCCTCTGGGGTATGTTCCTGGATCCATAAATACCGTTGAGGGGGAGATGACCAGCCCGTTTTTGAGTAGTCCTGCTTCTTTGGATGAGATGAGTGTCCGGCCAAGGGCGACAAGTTCACCTTGGATACTAGTGAGGACGACGGTCTCCCCCTTTTTGAATTCATCATACCTGCTCAATCCTGGACGGGCAAGTAAGGCACCATGACAGACTGCATCAACCGCAGTATCACGGATCACAACCTCTGGAAGGGAGATTAAAGCGGCACCGGGAGAGAGGATCAATGATTTCAGCACTTCAGGGTTTCCCTGCCGTGCTGCCGATGCTGCATCTTCAAGGTCATGGAGGGTGCAGGCACTGGTCTCATCAAAGTGACCTGAACGTATCCGCCTGAGTTCAACCATGTGTGCCCCTGAGCCAAGAGCGAGGCCTATGTGATGGCACAGCGAACGGACATAGGTCCCTGCATCGCACCTGACCCGGATCAGCAGGTACCGGTCAAGAGCATCAAGAAGATCGATCTCATGAACAACGCGTATCCGGAGGTTCCTTGCCACTGCACTTTTCCGTGGGGGCCGCTGATATATCCGGCCGGTGAATTCTGCAAGGATCTCCCGGATGCGGGGGGGAGCGACATCACGATGGAGCCGAATAAGACAGACATATTCCTTCTCTTCCGAGAGGAGTAACGGGGCAAGTCGAACGGCTTTCCCAATCATGACCGTAAGGACCCCGGAAACACCAGGGTCAAGGGTCCCTGCATGCCCGACCCGGGTTTGAAGAATCTCACCGACCCATGCAGTAACCTGGTGGCTTGAAGGTCCCCTGGGCTTGTCGATAACAATGAGTCCACCCTGGAAAGGAAAAGGCTGTGTCATGTCGGCCTTACCCGCCATTTCCTTCAGTCTCCTGCAGGTTTATTTTTGGCTGCAAGATGCCGGTTCAGTTCCTGAAGCGTTCCTTCCAGTGATCCGTCCCCCGTTATGTCAGGGATGATACCCCGGCCGCGCATCACCGCCCCGGTCGACTCACCGATAGCGATCTTCATAACCGGGATATCGGCGTCGTATACTGCGGTAGAGAAAGACATCGCGCTGGTGAAGAGGATTGCCTCTGCAGAGCTCAGATCCAACAGATCTCCCGTTGGAATAAGGGCATATACCCGGACCTCTGCCGGGATCCCTCCCGCCTCCCGAATACCTTCAATCAGGTTCGGATTCGGGACATCTGCACGGGGAATTCCTATCCGTTTCCCCCGGATCCATGAACCAAGATAGGGAACAAAGTCACGGGAATAAAAACTGGGGAGGGTCTCAGCATCAATTCCGAAATGCCCGAGCGTCAAAGCTGTCCGTGGTCCGATGGCGATCACCCTGGGCCACCGTGAGAGTCGCGGGGCGATGATCTTTGCAGGGAGGGCACTCGTGAAGAAGAGGCAGTCATATTCGTTGGCCTCTACCGATCTCACAAACGAAGAGATCAGATCTTCCCTGATCTCAGCTCTCAATGGAGATACCGGGTAGCATTCATGCCCGAAGCTCTTGCAGCGGGATGCATCATCCTTCTCCTTTCCGACGAGCCGTGTGATTGCAATCCTCATTTGGCGTACTTACCTTTTGCTACCAGTATCTTTGGAGCGATGTATTTATCTTGATTCCGCCCAACCTAGGCGGAAATGATTGGTTTCCTGGCAGGAATAGTTCTTGGCGTGTTGCTTGGAGCGATCAGTGGCCTGCTTCCCGGGATCCATGTGAATACCCTGGCCGGGGGCCTGCTGGCGCTCCAGCTGGCGCTCATTCCCGTCTTCGGGCCTGAGATGCTTGCCATCGCAATGGTTTCAGCCCTTATCACTCACACCTTCCTCGACATCATCCCCAGCACATTCCTTGGAATTCCTGATGCTGACACCGCACTCTCGGTAATTCCAGCACACGCGATGTGCCTCGAGGGCAGGGGTGAGGAAGCAGTCCGTGTTGCTGCCCTGGGAAGCGTGGCAGGGTTCCTGGCCTCTCTGCCGGTAGCGCTTGCCCTGCTTCTGCTGGCGCCGTTGGTCCAGGGATACCTGGACTGGGCTGTGGCGATCATTCTCACGGGTGTAGTGGGGTATCTGGTCCTTTTTTCTGAGTCCCCCCTGCACAGTGGTATTATTTTTCTCATATCTGGGATACTGGGGCTGTTCTCCTTCCAGTTTGCGTTCCTGGGTGCAGGCTCATTCGGATCTTCTGGAATACTCATGCCTCTCCTTTCTGGCTTGTTCGGCATTTCCCTCCTTTTTGTATCGGGGAAAGGGCCGGTCCCGCACCAGCACTTCGAGGGTATCAGTCTCCCACGCCGGACGGTTGTAAAAGGGACAATTTCAGGCACTATTGCCGGTATTGTGGTTGGATGGCTTCCCGGTCTTTCGAATGCGACCGCAAATTCTGTAGTCGCCTCGGTAGCTGATTATAACAGAGACCGGCAGGGATATCTGTTTGCCACGAATGCTGCAAATACCGTGAATGCTGTTGCCGGCCTCGCAGCATTCTATGCTATCGCACGGACGAGGAATGGTGTCATGGTGGCGCTCTCAGCAATCGAGACACCCCCGTTCAGTGTGGTGCTCTCTGCCGCGGCGTGTGCAGCAGCCTGCGCTTATCTCCTCACCCTCCTCCTCGCTTCAACGGCATGGAGATTGGGGGGAATCAACCGGACCGGGCTTACCGCGGGTGTCATCGTGTTCATCACCCTGCTGAGTTATCTGTTCTGTGGCCTGTTCGGACTCTTCATCCTCCTTCTCGCCACCCTGCTCGGCCTTGTTCCGAAATTGCTGAATATACCCCAGGTATTCTGCATGGGAGCCGTAACCCTCCCGGTTATCCTGTTCTCTCTTGGAGTCTCCGTGTTCTGAGGAGGCTGGCAATCAGGGCCCCGGGCCAGATCATCTTCCTGTCTCACCCTTGAGTCCTTGAACGGTGGATGAATCCTAATGAGGGTTCGTACCCATTACTGCTTATGAAGTCCTACTGGTTTCTTGACCGGGAGGGGGGGACAGGTCATGCCCTGCCGCATGATCAACGGATACTGGCAGACAGGATAAAGCAGCTCGAAGGGGACAAAACAGCTGAAACTCCGGACTGGGAATACGCGGTGAAATGTGGATTTGTAAAAAACCGTGGTGAGTATCTTGACCTGTTACATGCCACTGCAATGGCCCTCACGGCAGAGCGCATTGATGAGGTGTCAAAGGTTGATCACCCTGAATTAATTCTGATGGTCAAGATGCTTGATGAGATCGATACCGTCATCAATCTTTTATCTGAACGATCGGTGGAATGGTATCGGGCTCTCAATCCTGAATTCAGCCGAAAGTCAGAGATGCCACGGGGAAGAAAACTGCGAGATCTGATGAGGGACGGGTCTGATGAGGCTCTGGGCGAAATTCTGGATGAGATCGAGCAGCTCACCAAACGACGGTCAACCCTGTCAGGGAAGGTATCTGCGAAAGCAGCAGAACACCTCCCCAATTGTAGTGCCCTCGCCGGGGGACTGGTGGCTGCTCGCCTTGCTGCAGAGGCGGGAGGAATTCGTGACCTTGCTCTGATGCCAGGAAGTGCAATCCAGGTGCTCGGTGCCAAAAATGCCCTTTTTTGTCATCTCTCAACTGCTTCACCCTCTCCAAAACACGGTCTGATCTATCAGTACCGGGGTGTGCACGGATCCAGGAAGGAGAAGAGGGGAAAGGTCGCAAGGGTTCTTGCAGCAAAACTTGCCATTGCCGCACGGATCGATTACTACCGTGGAGAACCAGATCCCGTTTTCATTACAATAGCAAAAGAAGCGATACTGAATGCCGGGAGGATTCAATGATCTGGATAGGAGACCAACTGGTATCAGAAGGCCCTGGTGGAGTATACGGGGAACGGACGGTTCAGGGATACCGGCTCTGGTCCCCGAAGAGGAGCAAGCTGGCTGCGCTCTATCACCTGGGAAAGGGCATCGATCTTGAGAGCCACCACCGGGTGCTCTACCTTGGTGCTGCGAACGGGACCACCGTCTCCCATGTTGCCGATTACGTGGAAGTCGTATATGCAGTTGAACCAGCGCCCAGGCCGATGCAGGATCTTATAGTAGTAGCCCGGCAGCGTAAAAATATCATACCAATCATGGCGGATGCGAGAAAGCCTGAACGATACCTCCCCTTAGTGGAGAAAGTGGATATCATCTACCAGGATGTAGCCCAGCCAGACCAGGCAGAGATACTGTCAGAGAATACTAGGTTTCTTGCGAAAGACGGGATCATGGTATTCATGCTCAAACCCAGGAGCATTGATGTCACCCGAACCCCGGCCTCTGTGGCTGAAGAGGTGATCCATGAACTGAGTACCAAGGGTATCTGTACGGAGGAATGCGTCTGGCTCTCCCCCTACTATCCTGATCATGCAGCGCTGATCTGCAAAGTCAGCTGATAATGACGATCGAGTGGGTAAAACATCTGAAATATTGTTTATTTCTTGAATCTACAGAGGCAGTACAAGTCTCTTTTCAGATCTCAGGGGATTAAATCAAGAGGGGGGTTTAAACTCCACATCAAACCGGTCCCAAAGATGGAAGGACTGCGATAATGAAAGACCATGGCAGATCTGCAGTATCCGTTAAAGAAAAAGGATAATTAATAGCCCGGAGCAGATTCGAACTGCTGTCGCGGGATCCAGAGTCCCGCATGATTGACCGCTACACTACCGGGCTGTAATATCCTATCTTATTGATGCTTTCTCCTAATTAACCTGACTGATTTGAGCCTGGGAAACTTCATAACCTGCATTTTCCGCAAGTCCTGCAGACTTCTGTGGCTGGTTTTATATATTCCCCTTTCCCGCAGAAGGGTTCGATGTCGTTCACATCTCGTTTATAGTATATGTGGGGTACGAGGGAGATGTGGGTATAGTACCCTAGGGGAAGTCCGAGCTGCTCTGCAATATATTTTTGAAGATGTACCAGAGCAAACATATTCGCCCCTGCCGCGGTAAGCATGTCGTTGCTCCTGAATACCACTTTCATTGAAAGGTGTCCGTTCCGGACGAGACACTGGACCAGCTGGAGGCAGGGGCAGTCATCCAGCTGTTCATCAATATAGGGATTCCATGTAATTGCCATCGCTCTCCTGCTCACCTGGGATGATGCAAGTTTGCGGACGATATAGGCAATCTGGTCGATATGAAGTACAGTTCCCTCTGCCGCCAGGGGTGTTCCCCAGTTATAGAGTCGATCATGATAATCATACTCGAAGACCGCAGAAGTACCGAAAAGAAGGTCATGGGCGTACTGTTCCACGAATTTTCTTGAGAATCTTGAGTGGGGGCTCACCATCGGTTCAGTATCCGGGTGTTCTATCCGCATTGCAATTTCATCAAACTCGATGGTCGCCTCTCGATCTTCGGTATTAAGCACCCATCCCTTCTCTAGTACCATTTTTACTACCAGGTCATGGGCTGTTCCAAGAGAAGGCGCCCTTATAATTCTCATACTACCTTTATGCAGAATATTGGAATGTAAAGATATGGAAATTACATTCCGTTCCAACAAAAGGGTGAGAATGATACTTGCGGCCGTTCACTTGCCATTGGACGGGAAAAGGAGAAGGCGGTATCTGGAGACTGACGAGGGGGAATGGATTAGAACATCACGGATTCAATCCTTTATTCAATATGATTTCAGGAAGAACTCCGACCATGCGCGAGACATAGGTGGAACTGTGGAATGACCACGCTTATGTACGTAATGGATGAATAGTATAAGGAAATGAAAAATAATGCCTCTTTTTACTCAAATCGCTTGTTTTATCCCACAAAGACCTGCATATCCCTCTGTGTTCGACCAAAAAAGATATATTAGGCGTTCCACAAATATTGAATCATATTCCGTTATTCGGAGTATG
>JAAYWH010000052.1 GCA_012516785.1 Methanomicrobiales archaeon | reverse complement strand
TGGCGTCCCCCACGATGCGATAGGACGATATCGAGAACATACATTCATTCCTTGTTCGTATTGAAAGGTGTATCACTTTTTTTTCATAGATTTGCGAACTCCCACAACTGTGTATTTTCCGACGTGATTTATGAGATATATTGGTGGTAAAAATAGGACTATACCCAAAAATATACATGATTCCTTTGAAGGCCACAAGCATAAGAGAGGAAAATGCCGGAGGCATTTTCATATAAAAAAGTCAGATCGGATGATATTCCCGGACCGGGACCGCGATGGCCTCGCCGGCAAGGATCCGTCCCAGGTCACGGAAGCCGATGACGTACAGGTGTTCTTCGATCAACGTGGTCAGTTCATGCTTCTCCGGGCCATGAATCGGGGAAAGCCATGCCGTCCCTTCCCGTTCCCCGCTTGGATCAACCACATCCACCGATTTGTGGAAGAGGAGCGATGGAACATCATCAGGGACAATAAAATACCGGGATCCGGCGATATCCATGGATACCCCTCTGCCGGATCTGCGTGCGGTGCCCGCTCTGGTATAGGTGATGCACGGTGTCTTTCCCATTTTCTTCACCACATACCTATGGGATCCCTGATCATGTAAAGGTGGCGTCAGACGCCAAATTGAATTTATTTTGACGATTTAGCAAAAATAATCGCGATTTTAAATCAGCGATCAAGACGAAATCCCGGGGGAAGGGAGGAGCAGAGGGTATCTGGCTTCGAACGTCGGAGAAGGATCCCTCCCGTTCTTCCAGGTACGGACCCATTTTCGTGAATAGGAGGAGGGGGAGATTTTATCTCCCTGCACTAATATCCATTCAGCTATGGAACGAAGGTCAGCCTTCCTGCTCCTGGTATGCATGGCCGGGGTGATCATCTCTGCTCAGGATGTACCCAACCGATCCAGCCGTCTCCCGGGTCTTCCCTTACTCCTATGCCGACAACAGCGACTTTTGCCACAACCCTGGCAACGGTACCCTCTCCTGCAACTCTGGCAACCCAAACCACTACGACCTGAAACAGACAGAATTTCAGGGAGGAGATGAGTATGGGATTTTTCAGATGGCTGAGAGACCTGGTTGCAGCACCCGTGCCTGATGAGTCGGTGAAGAGGCGGCGAAAGAGAGAGGATGAAGAAGAGGAAGAGATCGAGGAACTGGTTGCTATCGATATCATCTGAATCCTGGATATGCCCTTTGCGAAGGCGCCCTCTCATCGCTGGATAGTCATCCCGGAAGATCAGTCCCCTGTCGGGATCACCGAAATGAGAATGGGAAAGCTACGCTGATCTGATCGTTCCCTGGAGTGAGAGGGAGAGCCTGCCCTATCGTTGTGGAGAGAGAACATCTCCTGCCAGCCCCCTTCGCGTGTGAAAACGAATGACCCTGAGGGGTATGACCGGGAAGATCAAAGGGGATTGATACCCCTTGATCGATTATGCCTGGGTGAGCTTTTCTGCAGCTTTTACCCCTTCGGCCAGTTCAGCACCCAGTGCGATGAGCGAATCGGGAGTGATGAACCCGTTTGCAAGGAGGACTCCATCCTGTGCGAGTGCAATCTCCTTGAATTTTTTAGCCCACAGATGCTCAACAAGCAGGAACCCTGCGGCTGTCCCGTTCGGAATACTCCTGGCTACTTCCCTGATCTGCTGCTGATTGAGACCGAATTCTTTCTCCATCGCCTTTGCACCGGCTTTCGCCCCGGCCACGGCACCCTTTCCGCGTGCGGCACCAAGCCCGATCAGGGCCCCGGCTGCGGCTCCCAGTCGTTTCCGGTCGGCATCGGAGAGCTCGGTGATCTGCACCGATTCGATCATACCGTTGGCATCCTTCACCACGGCAAGGAGTCCTATCAATCGTATGAACTTCTGTTCGCTCAGTGCGAAGAGCTCTTTCAGTAAATCTCCTTTCAATTTTTGGGGATCGGGAAATCCCATCGCGACCATCTGCACAGGTCCAAATTCAACCATTTTTTTCCTCCTCTTATAGCATCAGATATCGAAGTCTTGTATATAAATCTATCAGGGACCCCCACCTCATTGGGAGCCTGGGAGGGATCGACATCGGATCTCATCAACGTATTATTCTATCGCGGATCGTTCCAGATCGAGGACCTTCAGGATCGCTGATGATCCCTCTCCCATGTATATTATTATCCCCTCCCCCCTCTCTTCTTCATGGCAATCGTGGTCGGTTCCGGGGCCGGGGGGGCAACCGTCGCAAAGGAGCTTGCGGCAGCAGGACACCGGGTCCTGATCATCGAGAAGGGACCGGCAATCGCCGAAGTGGATGCCCACCGGTATTACGAGAACGTGGATGCCGGGGTGAAACTGATGAGGACCTGCTGTCTCGGTGGCACTACGATGGTCTCGGCTGGCAATGCTCTCCGTTGCCTTGAGGAGGAGCTGCTCGGATGTGGGATCGATGTATCGGCCGAATTAGCCGAAGCAGAACGGGAGCTGGGGGTCTGTGAGCTCCCTGACGAACTGATCGGTGAAGGGACCTATCGCCTGATGGAGGCCGCGTCCCGGCTCGGTTTTCCGGTGCGGAAGATGCCAAAGTTCATCAATCCGGATGAGTGCTGCAGGGACGGACGCTGCAGCCTCGGATGCCCGGCACAGGCACGCTGGAACGCGGTCCGGTTTGTGGAGCGTGCACAAATGCTCGGTGCAGCGCTCGTGACCGGCCAGGCGGTTACTGGGATACTCACCCATGGCAGCAGGGTTACGGGGGTCAGGTGCGGGTCGAGGGAGTATCATGATGACCTCGTGGTGATAGCGGCAGGAGCCATGGAGACCCCGCGTCTCCTCGGGAGGATCGGGATCCCAACGACGCCACTCTTCTGTGATACCTTTGCATCTATCGGAGGTGTCTGTCCTGGCATCGGATTCCACCTTGATGTCCCGATGGGGGCTTACCTACCGCACAGCAGCAGTCTCATCCTGACCCACTATGCCCGCCAGTTCGTGACCGCCCTCAAGGCGGCCGGTCATCACGCCGGAGAGGGTGACATCCTTGGCATGATGGTGAAGATCAGGGACGAAGCAAGCGGTTCGGTGGGCGAGACCATCGAGAAAGGGGTCACGGAATCCGACTCACGGAAGCTGGCATGCGGGGCCTCGATTGCCGGTGCGATCCTGACCGAAGCAGGGGTCGATCCTGCCACGTTCGTATCGCTTCCGCTCCGCGGATCTCATCCGGGAGGCACGGCGCGGATAGGATTATCGGTGGATACCAGGCTGATGACCCGGGTTGACGGCCTGTACGTCGTTGATGCTTCGGTCCTCCCCGCCACGCCTGGAGCCCCTCCGATCCTCACCATTATCGCTCTTGCCAAATACGCTGCAAAGAGGATGTAGCAGTATCTCTGAAAGAATGGTGGACCATTATTCAGGGAACCTTTCAGTTCAATTGGACACACCAGTTCTGACAGCCGTAAAGACCGATCGCATATTTGGAATATCTCATCGAGTACCCGTATTTTCGGGAGGATCCTGGGATATGGGATGGGGGCTGGGTTATTTTAAAAAAAGGTCAGCGCCTCCTCCTTCCAATCCCGAATCCAGTCAGGATCAGCGTAACCATTCCAATGAGGATAATCACCGGAACACCTGCTGTTGTCGTTGGAGGAGGGGTTGATTCGGTGGGGATAGTTGTTTGTTGTGTGGTCGGGAGTGTGGGGAGGTCGGGCGTTTGCGTCGGCGTGGATGCAACAAGCGAGAAGGACGATGTCGCCACGGCGTTTGGCACGGTCACTCCGGTTACCGTGACAAGGTAGGTGTCCGGTCCGAAGGTGGCCGTATCAAAAGAGAAGGACCAGGTATTCTTCTCCCCAGGGGCACTCTGGACCAGGGTTGTCCCGGAGGCCCCAAAGAAATCACCGCCTGTTTTTTCTTGCGTGGGTCCGAAGGACTGGGAGAGCACTTCCACCAGGAGCTCATTGCCTGAAGCGAGATTGGTAGTGCCGGACAGCGTGATCATGTCTCCGATGTGATAGGTCTCCAGGTCCGTAATCGTCACCTCCGGGGGGACGACGGTGATCTGACCCCCGGCGGGAAGGATCACCAGGGCGAAGAGGCTGACAATGAGCAGCGTCCGTGACCATGTGATCCCTGGGAGGCCCCGCCCATCTCTGAATTGCGATACGGTATGCTTCATGAGCAGTTCAACTCCGTTTGTATCCGGCCAGGAATGTCCGTTTCAATACCCGGCCCTGACAGGAAGGGATACGGAGCGGTCAGTTAAATAAGTGATGGTAGATGCCATTCTGCTCCAGCCGGAAATCATCTCCCAAAGGTATCCTCTCAAAGGACGAAATGCCCGATCGGTGTTTACTATAGCAGGAAAAAATGAGATACTAATACTCATCACTACGAAAATTCCCGCACTCAACGCCAGATTTAATCAAAGAGACACCAATATGCCATTTATGAACCAGCTCACCATCATGCTACTGGCGCTGGCATCCCTGGTGGTCGCTGCCCTCTCCCTGGCCGGCTGCACCAGCCCTGATATCCCTGCGGAAGAATTGCCGCCGGAAGGGATGACACCGGATACCACCTATCCCCCCGGACCTCCCCCGGGCAGCCAGCTGAGTATCGTTGCTGCAAACAACCAGTTTGCCCTTGATCTCTATACCCGCCTGGCAGAAGATCCTAGGAACAGCGAAGAGAATATCTTCTTCTCACCATTCAGTATCTCCTCAGCCCTTGCTATCACCTATGAAGGAGCCCGCGGGGAGACCGCAGATGAGATCAGGAAGGTGTTTCACTTCCCCACTGATTCAGCCATGATGCAGGGAGGATACCAGGCGATCATTGCCGGGATCAACAACGAGTCTTCTGCGTATCAGCTCCGGACGGCAAACGCCCTCTGGGCAGAACAGACCTACCCGTTCCTCCCGGCCTATATCACAGTGGCGAACGATACCTATGGGGCCAAGGCGACCAACCTCGATTTTATCACAAAGCCCGAGGATTCGCGGATCACAATCAACCAGTGGATCGAGGATCAGACCAATAACAAGATCAGGGATCTGATCCCGGCCGGTTCCATCGATTCCCTGACCCGCCTGGTGATCACCAACGCTGTCTACTTCAAGGGGACCTGGGAGAGACAGTTCAACGAGAATGAGACCAGCAGCCAGGACTTCCGGACCAGTGACGGAACGATCCTGTCGGTGGCGATGATGCAGCGTACCGATGAGAATGCCACCTATGGTTACACGGAGAACGAGGATCTCCAGGTGCTCCGCATGCCGTACGAATCCGATTCAGGGAAACACCTTTCCATGGTTGTGCTCCTCCCCCAGGATGGAGACCTGGCAGCTTTAGAGGGTTCGCTCTCTGCCGGGAGCCTTGAAGAACTGGAGCAGAACCTCACAACCCGTCGGGTGATGGTGTATTTCCCGAAGTTCACGATGGAGACGAAGTACTCCCTGCCAGCCACCCTCTCGGCCATGGGAATGCCAACTGCGTTCTCCCCCAGCGCCGATCTCTCCGGGATGGACGGGACGAGAAACCTGTATATCGGTGACGTGATCCACCAGGCTTTCGTTGACGTGAACGAAGAAGGAACTGAGGCGGCAGCAGCAACAGCAGTGGTAGTCCAACGTGCAATGGTACCCATGGGACAACCACCCATCCCGGTCTTCAGGGCGGATCACCCCTTCCTCTTCCTCATCCAGGAGGATGAGTCCGGGCTTATCCTGTTCATAGGACGGGTGGAGCACCCGGAATCCTCCTGATTTTTGAATCTTATAAAGGGATTCTCCGATCTGCGGCGAGAGTATCCAGGAATTACACCTGCCGATCATCTCGCACGATCTGCCCTTTCCCTGGATGATAAATCCCGTGAATCTGATCATCTGTTTTAAATCCAAATACAGGAGAACGCTGTAGTATAGTGGGATCGATTCCCCTGAACTAATCCATGTACAACGCGATCAAGCACCGGACCTTTGAAATTCTGGAACAGACCAGGGAACGCGATCTGACCAGCCAGTATTTCCAGATCTTCATCATCATCCTGATCGTCCTCAATGTGGTAGCCGTCGTGCTTGAATCCGTCCAGGTCCTTCTCCTGCAGTATTACCGGTTCTTCCTTGCCTTTGAGATCTTCTCGATCACGATCTTTTCCATCGAGTATCTCCTGCGACTCTGGGTATGCACCGAATTTCCGGAGTACCATAGGCCGGTCATCGGCCGGATCCGGTATGCCCTCACCCCGCTTGCCATTGTCGACCTGCTGGCTATCGCCCCCTTCTTCCTCCCGTTCCTCATCCCGGTCGACCTCCGGTTCCTCCGGGTACTGCGGATCATGAGAATATTCCGGGCATTGAAACTGATCCGATATTCTGCGGCTTCATCATTCATGGCACGGGCTCTCCGGAGGGAGAAGTACGTCATTTTCGTGAGCCTCCTGATCCTTGCGGTCCTTTTTGTGCTTGCCTCGACCCTGATGTACTATGCAGAATACGATGCGCAGCCGGAAGCCTTTGCCAGCATCCCCCATGCCATGTGGTGGGCGGTCGTCACCCTGACCACGGTGGGATATGGCGATATCTACCCTGTCACGGTCCAGGGCAAGATCATTGGTGCCGTTGTTGCCATCCTGGGTATCGGTTTTTTTGCCCTCCCTGCCGGTATCATCGCTGCGGGATTCATCTCCGAAGTAAGGAATTCCGGGTGCAGGGAAGATACAACCCCTTCTGATGCTCGCCTGACCTCACTGGAACGATTGGCCGAACTGAAGGCGAACGGGTATCTCACCGAGGAAGAGTTCCTGCAGGAGAAGCAGAAGATTTTGGAAGAGCGATAGCACGGCTGATCACACGACACGGGCTTCGTACCTTGGCACTCTCTCCAGGCTCTGAATTCCGATGACATGTACCGCGAAATCCCTCTCCTTATCCCAACAACGTGGTAAACCGGAATCGCATTCCTTGACAATTGATAGCTCTCTCTCGCTCGGATACCTGACAAGGGAGAGCGATTTATAAATTACCTGAGTCTCTTCGTGACGCAATGCAAAAATGAAAAGGGCAGAGCCGTGTCATGCAAAAAAGAACCGCTCCTCCCTCCATGGATCCCCTCATTCAGGTCTCTTGATCCTGAGGTTCGGGTGATGGTACCGCTGCCGCTCCTCCGTCTTCTTCCCGGCCTGGATCGCCAGCGGCGGGCAGAGCTGGATACAGGCCATGCACTGCTCGCAGTGATGGAGCCAGACCGGCCGTCCTTCCTCCAGCCGGATATTCTCCACCGGGCAGACCTTCACGCATATCCCGCAGGAGGTGCATCGGTCATCGACACTGAACTTCCGGTCAGCATCATGGACCCCCATGATGAACTTTGGATAGATCAGGTGCTGGACAAGGGAGCCGAACACCGGCATCCTCGGTCGTTTCTGGACTCTCTGCTCCACCAACCCTGCAATCTCTTCGATGCGGCGATCGGCCTTGCCGAGGATCTTTCCGATCGTGGCGTCGTTCGGCGGACCGTACATCAGGACATAATTGCCGGGCATCTTTACCGTAAAGCCCGCATCAAGCCCTCTCTTCCCCGGTCCCTGGGTCAGGATCCGTTCGAGCTGGTGCAGGGCAGGAGTTCCCCCTGAACCTCCCATGGTCAGTACGGCAAAGGAGTACGGGACCCGGGCGAGGTCGAGACGGAGGGCGAAGTCTGCAACAACGGCGGGGAGGCCCGAGAAGTACACGGGAGCGATGATGCCGACACGGTCTGCTTCAGGAGCGATCCGGCCCGGATCTCTGGCCACGGACGCAACAGGCACGAGTTCGCAGTCGGGGAGCCGTCTGCATAATCCTTCCGCTACGGCAAGTGAATTTCCCGTGCCCGTAAAATAATACAGGATGGTCTTCATCGGTGATTCCTGAGAGGATTTTTGGTATCCCCAGGGAAAAGGATGGTGGTTTGCGATCCCTTGCAGGGGGCTCTCAGTGGAGATTTTGGGGGATATTTATCCTCCACGGGCAGCGAGCTTCATCGCTCTTACCAGATCCCCAATCCTGTTTCCGGGTCCTGAACCGGCAGATCCCCTATCCCCGATCATCCTGATCAGGGCAGAACCCACGATAACCCCGTCAGCCCCTGATTGTGCATACCGTCGGACATGTTCCGGCGTAGAGATCCCGAATCCCGGCACGACCGGAAGAGTCGTCCTCTCTTTGACCACGTTCAGGAGGTCGATGGACTGCGGTGAGAGGTCCTCCCGGATCCCGGTCACCCCGAGGGCGGCAACCAGGTAAATGAATCCCCCTGCTTTTGCGAGAATCTGCTCCCTGCGTTCCGGGGACGTGGTCTGGCTGACGAAGAGGATGGGATCGATCCCCGCCATCCGTGCGGCAGCACAGAACGGATCTGCCTCTTCGAGCGGCACATCGGCAACCACCACCCCATCGGCTCCCGCATCTGCGGCATCGCGGTAGAATTTCCGGATCCCTCTCCGGACCACGATGTTGGCATACGTCATGATGAGCAGGGGAATCCCGGTCTCTGCTCGTACCTTCCGGACCAGGTCAAACAGCCGGTCTGTGGTCATTCCCGCGGCACGTGCACGGGAGCCGGCCTGCTGGATCACGGGGCCGTCAGCCACCGGATCTGAAAATGGCATGACGATCTCGAGCATATCCGCCCCTGCATTAACCAGTTCCCGGGAGATCTGCAGACTCTCTGCAAAGGAAGGATCACCGGCCACGACACAAGGTACGATGAGCGGGCCCTCCCCCAACCGGAATGCTTCGGCGATACGGGAGTTCATGGATTACTCCCCATCAGCCCTGCAACCTGGGCGACGTCCTTGTCGCCCCGGCCGGAGAGATTGATAATGAGGATATCATCCGGTCCCCGACCCCCGGCAATCTGTCGTGCCAGTGCAACCGCGTGGGCAGATTCAAGGGCTGGGATGATCCCCTCGGTCCGGGAGAGATACAGGAATGAATCCACCGCTTCTGCATCGGTGACAGGCCGGTAGATCACCCGCCTGGTGTCCCGAAGGAAGCTATGCTCGGGCCCGACGCCGGGATAATCGAGGCCGGCAGAGATGCTGTGGGATTCGAGGATCTGGCCGAACGCATCCTGGATCAGGTAGGTGTACGATCCATGGAGCACCCCTGGTGTACCCCCGCAAAGCGTTGCACCATGCCGCCCGGCCAGGCCTTCCCCTCCGGCTTCCGCCCCCCAGAGCTCCACCGGGTCATCGAGGAAGGGGGCGAACATCCCGATGGCATTGGATCCTCCCCCGACACAGGCCACCATGGCATCCGGGAGTCGGCCTTCCTTTGCCATCACCTGCTCCCGGATCTCGTTCCCGATAACGGTCTGGAACTCCCGCACAAGCGAGGGGAAGGGATGGGGACCGACGACCGAGCCGATCAGGTAGTGGGTGTCCTGCACGTTTGTCACCCAGTCCCGGAGGGCTTCATTGATGGCGTCCTTTAATGTCCGTGATCCCGACGCGACCGCAATGACTTTTGCGCCGAGCATATACATTCGTGCAACGTTTTGGGACTGCCTCCGGATATCCTCCTCGCCCATGTATACTTCCACCGGGAGACCGAGCGCTGCCCCGGCAATGGCGGTAGCCACCCCGTGCTGCCCGGCCCCGGTCTCTGCGATGATCCGCTGTTTTCCCATGCATTTTGCCAGGAGCGCCTGGCCAAGTGCATTGTTCAGCTTGTGGGCGCCCGAATGCAGCAGGTCTTCCCGCTTCAGGTATATCCTGCAGTTGAGGTCTGCCGAGAGATTCCGGCAGAACGTGAGCGGGGTGGGGCGGCCGGCATACTCGGTCAGGTAATAGTTCATCTCCTCCCTGAACTCGTCCGATGGTATGATCGTCCGGTACGCCTCCTCAAGCTCATTGAGGGCATACATCAGGCTCTCGGGGACGAATTGTCCTCCATACTCCCCGAACCGTGACGTTGATCTCACTCCCTCACCTCTTTTGCCCGCTGGATAAATGCTCTCACCTTCTCCCGGGCTTTTCTTCCCGGTGCATATTCCACTCCCGTTGCCACGTCAACCCCTGCGGGGTGCACGCTCCTGATCGCTGCTCTGACGTTATCCGGGGTCAGTCCGCCGGCAAGAAAGACAGGAACCCGTGCCGACTGCACTACCGAGAGCGCATAGGTGCTGTCATACTGCCTGCCGCTCCCGTGGCTGGCATCGATGACAAGGACATCGGCATCATCTGGTATTCGATCGCCCGGGCGGATACTCCGGAATACCCTGGCCGTGCAGGATGCCGGAATTGGTATGGGCGGCGGGACCTGGATAGCATCCGGGGCAAGGTCACAGAGTGCCGCCATCTCCGTGGGAGACGGCCCATGGGATACACAACACTGGAACAGCGTTGGGACGGCATCGAAGATCTCCCGGATTTTGTCCGGCTCGATACAACGGGGGGATGGTGAGAAGGCAATCACCCCGATCATATCGGCTCCTGCCTCCTGTGCCATGATTGCATCACCGACACTCGTAATGCCGCATATTTTTACCCGCGTATCAATCCCTCCAGTCGTTGTCCGGGATTCTGAGCCCGCATGATGGTGCTCCCGACCAGAAATGCATCAGCAGACGGCCTGAGGATTCGGATGTCATACGGCCAGAGTATGCCGCTCTCGGACACCACCGTAATGCCTCCCTCGCGGAGCAGGGGTGACAATTTCATCGTAGTACCGAGATCGATCCTGAACGTCCTGAGATCACGGTTGTTGATCCCGGCAAGGCGGGTGCCGGTCGACAAAACTTCCTGTACCTCGTGTGCAGCATGCACTTCCACGAGCGGCTCAAGCCCGTAGGCAAACGCGAGGTCTACCATATCACCCAGCTGGTCCCCGAGTACTCCGGCAATGAGAAGGACCGCATCGGCAGCAAGCGCCCGGCTCTCTGCAAGCTGTCGTTCATCGATGATAAAGTCTTTCCGGAGCAGCGGGAGATCCACGTGCGGCCGAATCGCAGGAAGGAACGCCGCATCGCCGTGGAAATAGTACGGTTCTGTGAGGACCGAGAGGGCAGTGGCACCGGCACGGGCAAAGTCCCGGGCAAACCCCGCCGGGTCACCCCCTCTCCGTATTATCCCGGCGGAAGGAGAGGCATATTTTATCTCGGCGATAATCCGGTTTCCCGGTTTCTTTTGATGAATCGCCTCATTCAGGCTGCGGGAGGAAGAGGGGGGAGGCAGGGGATACTCCTCTGCCCCGGGCAATCCGGCTACCCTTCCTGCAGTCGCCCGGAGGACCTGTTCGAGCATCATGGGATGCCCCTGGAAGCACGGATCAGTGCCGCGAGACGTCCGGCAGCTGCTCCGGAAGTGATCGAGTCTTCTGCCTTCTCAATCCCATGGCCAAGGTCCTTTGCCCCATCGCCGAGGTAGATCGCAGCCCCCGCGTTCATGACCACCACGTCATGGGCGGGCCCGGGAACCCCGGAGAGGATCTTCTGTATGATCGCTGCATTGAACTTCGGTGAACTGCCGGCAAGGGCCGAGTGCGGGGACCGGGGGATGCCGAACGCTTCAGGGGTGACGGTATACTGGTGTATCGCTCCCTGGTCAATTTCAGCCACCAGGGTCGGGCCGGAGACCGCGATCTCATCGAGCCCCTGGCCATGCACCACCATCGCCCGCTCGGTGCCGAGTGCCAGGAGGGCATGGGAGAACCGGTCGACAAGAGCTGGACTGTACACCCCGCAGAGCCGGGCCGGTGCCCCGGCCGGGTTGAGCAGCGGGCCGAGCAGGTTGAACACCGATGAAAACCCCAGTTCCTTCCGGACTGCCGCGGCATGTCGGAGGGCCGGGTGGAAGGCAGGGGCAAAGAGGAACCCGATTCCGGTCTCTTCCACGATTGAACAGACCCGTTCCGGTGGGACGTCGATCCGAACACCAAGGGCTTCCAGGACATCTGCCGATCCGCACGAGCTGCTCACGCTCCGGTTCCCATGCTTGACCACTGGGATCCCGGCTCCGGCTGCAACAAAGGCTGCTGCCGTGCTGATGTTGAAGGTCCCGGAACCATCCCCTCCGGTCCCACAGGTATCCACAAATCTTCCGTGGACCTGCGGGTGGATGGTCAGGGCATGGCGGAGCAGCACCCGGACAAAGCCCGTGATCTCCTCCGCCGTCTCCCCCTTGATGTGAAGGGCCGTGATCAGCGAGGCGATCTGTGCCATGGTAGCCTGCCCGGTGGCAATCATCTCCATGACCGCCGCTGCCTGGTCGGACTCGAGCGGTTCTCCGTCTGCTAGACGGGCAAGAATTGCCTGCATCATGCCCCTCCACCCGATTCTTCCAGGAAATTCTTCACGAGGAGTCTTCCGGTTGGGGTCATGATACTCTCCGGATGAAACTGGACCCCGGTAACCCCGAGGTCAGGATGCGTCACCGCCATGATACACTGGTCATCCGAAGAGACAGCCCGGACCTGAAACCCCGGCGGGAGAGATGCAGGATCCGCCATCAGTGAATGGTACCGCGTGGCGGTGAAGGGCGACGGGATTCCGGAAAAGATGCCCTCCCCAGTATGGACAATGCTACTGGTCTTTCCATGGACAGGAACAAGCATCCGGCATATCCTTCCGCCGAACGTCTGGACAATGGTCTGGTGCCCAAGGCAGACCCCGAGGATCGGGATGCTCCCGGCATACTCCCTGATCACATCACGGCAGATACCGGACTCATCCGGCGTTCCCGGGCCGGGCGAGAGGATGATCCGTTCAGGGTTCTGGTCCCTCACCTCCTCAAGCGGTGCATCACAGGGAATCGGGAGAGGCACACTCCCCAGCTGGCCGACCAGCTGGTAGAGGTTATAGGTAAAGCTGTCATAGCAGTCGATGATAGCCACCCTCATGGTCCACCCTCGCTCGCCCCGACAGCACTCACCATAGCCCGGGCTTTCTGCACGGTCTCCTCGAACTCCCGCTCAGGGACCGAGTCAGCAACGATCCCTGCCCCGGTTGAAAACTCGGCCAGTCCGCCCTTGACCCGGACGGTCCTGATGGCGATGGCAAACTCGAGCAGGTCATCAAAACCGCAATACCCGACAGCGCCGGCATAGAGTCCTCTCGGGGATGGTTCAAGGTCCGCGATAATCTGCATCGCCCGGATCTTCGGAGCCCCGCTGACGGTACCGGCCGGGAAGCAGGAAGCGAGGGCATCGAACCGGTCTTTTCCCTCTGCAACGGTTCCGCAGACCCGTGAGACGATATGCTGGACATGGGAGAATTTCTCAATCTCCATGAATTCCGGGACAGAGACCGAGCCGAACGTCGACACTCTTCCGATATCATTCCGGGCGAGATCGACCAGCATCAGGTGCTCTGCCCGTTCCTTCTCATCTGAGAGCAGTTCTTCGGAAAGGCGGCTGTCCTCCGCTGGGTCCTTTCCGCGTGTCCTGGTGCCGGCGATCGGCACGGTCTGCACCACTCCCCGCTGCACCTTGACGAGCATCTCAGGGCTTGACCCGACAATCGCCTCATCCCCGAAGTTCAGGTAATAGAGGTAGGGTGAAGGGTTGATGGAACGGATCCGACGATAGATGGCGAGGGGATCACCATGGAAGGGCACGGATATCTTCCGGGCGAGGACGACCTGGAAGATATCGCCAGCCATGATATGCTCCTTGGCCTTCCTCACCATCTCCTGGTATCCCTCCCGGTCCTCCTGTCCGGGATCCGTCAGTGTCCCCATCACCGTACTGGAGTGACCAGAGCCAGCTGGTACCGGGATATCCTGTATCCTTTTTTCCAGGGCATCCAGTCGCTGCTGTGCCAGACATATCGCCTCGTCTCCCTCATATCCGTGAGAAAGGAAGATGTCCTCGAAGAGGAGGCAGGACCCCTGCACATGATTGTACACGATGCCCCTTGTCGAGCACATGAACCGGGCAAGGGGAATATCATCCCTTCCTGCCTGGACATGCCCCCCTGAAAGACTGGTCACCATGTCATAGCTGCAGTACCCAACAAAGCCCCCGTCAAAATCTCCCTCGCCTCCCGGTGTATACGGGAACCGCGAGGATAAAGACCGGAGCTGGCTGACCGGATCATCCCCCAAAAGAGGAGGGAAGAGGGAACCACCAGGGTATGTTCCGGAAATCGCCGGAGATTCTCCAAGGACGATCTCAAACTCCGGTTCCATACCGATTATGGAACGGACCGCCCTTCGTGGGACCCCTTCCATCGATTCGAGGATATAACCCTTGGTGATCTTCAGGGCACAAAAGAGGGTAAACGGATCGACTCCCGGAAGAGGTATGATCCTCTTTATGGGGATAACCTGGAAAGGAGGGTATTGTTCTGGCTCATGGCCATTCACTGCCGTCCTGGGGACGGCATTCCCCAGTCCAGCGGCATCACGTACTTGGTGTTCATGTACAAATAAGTACATTGATGGATTTATTTATACTTTTTTATACCTTTTTGTATTCCGGAATTTCATCCCCTTATCACCACATCTGAAGAGAATCGCCTGCGAATGGTCCCCCCATGGCACGGGGTCGCCGGCCACTCCCTGGCCAATCACCTTCAAGCGATCAGTTTAACGTTCTTCCCCATGGTATTGCAATGGGAGAACTGCTGAGGGGAGTCATGGCCAAACAAACCAAGGGTACGAATACCAGAAATGGGAAAAATCGTGCGTTGTTGATCGGTTTTTGCATTGTGATCTTCCTTATAATGGCCGGGATCTTCTCCTCCTTTTCAAAGGTGAATGACAATACAGATACGGTCTCTTGGTCACTCGATGAATCCGGCCTCCTCTCCTTCAGCGGCCGTACCCTGCCGGCAGTCAAGGTATCCCCTCTCGAAGAAACGGTGAACTATACGCTGGAGAAGATCAGCTACCTGAGCGATGACACGATGGTGTATGGCCTGTTGCGCCTCCCGAAAGAGGTCCAGACCCCACCGGTCGTTATCGTCCTGCCCGCGGCTACGGTCACAAAAGAAGGAGATTCGGCAATGGCAGACGCCCTCTGTTCCTTCGGGTATGCCTCGCTCACCCTGGATGAACGGGGCAACGGGGGCGAAACGCAGGGAGTCTCACCGATGGATCTTCAAACCGGCTATACTGCCTACCGCAACAGGGAGATGCCCGCCCAATATGCACAGATCTACGATGTGCTCCTCGCCTATGACTACCTTCAAACCCGGAAAGATCTGGATGGGGATGCTATCGCGGTGCTGGGTGAGAGCATGGGCGGTCGTTTCGCGGTCATCGCTGCGGGAATCGAGCCGGGCTTCAAGGGTGCATTTGTTGTCAGCTCCGGCCCTTACGGTGTCGATGCCGGGAACAATCCGGACGTCCAGCGGTTTGTTACTTCGATCGAACCTGCGACCTATCTGCCGGAGCTGCCCCCACGATCACTGGTCATGTTCCACTTCACCGACGACCCGATCATCCCTCTCGCTGATGGGAAGGCCCTCTATGACAAGGCCGGCCAGCCAAAATCGTGGCACCAGTATAACGGGACCGTTCATGGAGTCTACAGCGAGACCTATGCAGAGGATTTGCACTCAGATCTGAAGGAAATTTTCGGACGGTAATCCCCGATACCTTCTCCTTTGAAGGAGGGTCACGTTCGAGTTAGAGCGAACTGAGATCAGGTACCTTCTCTGCAGAGGTGAAAGTTGGTCGGAACACCGGTTATTGGTATCAAGGAACAAGGTTCTTTTTCAAAAATACTCCCCCGGTTTCGATCATTCCTGAGAAGGCATATTAATATCAGACCACGTACAAGGACTCTGTCGATAAGAAATCTATGGGGGAAAGACATCATGAAGAAAGGATTTACTGCAAACATTGAATCGATAACGAAGAAGAACACAGATTTCCGCCGGGTCCTGTATACCGGCCACTACTCCCAGTTGGTACTCATGCGCCTTGTACCCGGTGAGGAGATCGGTGAGGAAACGCATGATGACGTCGACCAGTTCTTCCGCTTTGAAGAGGGGGAGGGCGTCGTGGTGATCGATGGAGTGAAACACCGCATAAAGGATGGAAGCGGTGTCGTTGTCCCGAGTGGTGCGAAACATAATGTCATAAATACCTCAAAGACCGCCGATCTCAAACTGTACACAATCTACTCACCACCAGAGCACCAGGACAAGATAGTGCGAAAAACAAAGAAGGATGCCATGGCAACCGAAGAGCATTTTGACGGGAAGACGACGGATTAAGAACCCTCGTGGTGCTAGCGGCTTCCCGAGAACATTTTTTGGTTGTCGGTGAAGGTGGCCTACCCCACGATCCAGCATAATCAGGGGTTTCGTTCACCTTTTCTCCTGTACAATGCAGTGCTAAAAACAGAGGCCGTTAGATCTTCTTTGTTCCTGAATGGGACAGTGCGATTACAATCAGGGATCTGTCGGAACAAGGGACAGTGAACAGAGCATCGTAACCTGTGCAGGAATCGCATTTATATCGGTTTTTTTGGATTGTTCATGAAAATCGACAAAATCTTCTTTTCACGCAATACCTTGCCCCTCACCATCGGTGGATGACCTGGTACAGGGAACAAGGTGCCGTTTCCGGTATCATAGCCGATTCGCCTTGAAATCGATCATGCCGCCGTTCGGTGAGCAATGTCTTTTTATTTTTATGAGCCGATGACATTGTACGATGCGACGGGAGCGAGACGTAGGACAGCAGGTACAGCGGATCCTGAAGTATCAGCCTAAAGGAATGACCATTTCAGAACTGGCGCATAAGACCGGAACTACCAGGGCAGCGGTCTCACGGCAGCTGGATATCCTTGAGGTTTCCGGAAAAGTCGAGCTCCGGACCATCGGCAATGCCAAGGTCTACTATACCGCACAGCGGGTTCCCCTCTCTGCGTTCCTCTGTTTTACCAAGAACCTGATCCTCGTTCTTGATAATAATCAGCGGATCCTCCAGGTCAATGACCAGTGTGTCAGGCTCCTCCGCTGCCACAAAGAGGACCTGGTCGGAAGGACCCTTGAAGAAGCAAAAGTTCCCATTGTATCCACCCCCGAAGCACTCGCGGTTATCTCCGGGCTGGAACAGGAACAAATCATCACCGACCTTCGGTACCAAAACAATGGCCAGGACCTCTTCTTCCAGATGCAGGTGATCCCCACAACGTTTGATGACGGCGAAAAGGGCTGCACCCTCGTTCTTGAGAATATTACGGAAAGGAAACAATACGTCAGGAACATGGAGTTTCTCGCACGGACCGCGATGGAATTGGTCGATCTTCCCCTCGATTCTAACATCTACCAGTACATCGCTGAGCGCATCGTGGAACTCATACCGGGAGCTCAGGTCTATGTCCAGTCGTTTGATGAGGAACGGAATGAATTCTCCATCAAGGCCATCGCAGGTCCGGAATTTTACAAGGGGTTGGTCACCTTGCTCGGGAGGGATCCCCTCGGCATGGTATTCCCCACTGATACAATTTTTGAAGATCCCTTCCACGAAACCTTGGCCTCCTTCCTCACGACAAGGGTATTTGAATTCCGGTCTGACAAGGAGACCAAATCGTTCTATGATGTATGTTTTCATCAGATCCCCCGCGGGATCTGCGATGCCATCCTCGACCGGTTCGGCATAGAACGGTTCTATTGCATCGGGCTGATCTGGGAGAACCGGTTATTCGGTCTCGTGGGAATATTCATGGCTCACGGCAAGTTGCTGGAAAGCCATCAGGCAGTCGAGTCCTTCATCAGGCAGGCTTCTATCGCCCTGGCCCAGCGGATGACCGCGGATCGGTTACGCCGGAGCGAACAACGGTTCCGGGAGGTAATCGACCTCTCCCCCCGGCCAATGGCGATCATCGATACCGAGGGTCGCTATACGTATCTCAACCAAGCCTTCACCCGTCTCTTCGGGTATACCCATGCAGACATTCCAAACGGCCGTGCATGGTTTGACCAGGTTTTTCCGGACCCGGAAGCACGGAGGGAAGCAATCTCGACCTGGAAGAACGACCTCTCTTCGTCGGGGGTAGGCCAGGTACGCCCCCGGACCTTTACGATACGGTGCCGGAACGGGGAAGAGAAGCCGATACAGTTCCGGCCGGTCACCCTCCGGGACGGGAACCAGTATATCACTTATAAAGAGGTCGGGGAGCACCAGGAAACCGTGTCCGAATCGTAACAAGCAATGGGTCTTGCCCGTTCTTCACCTCCTGGTGTGAGAGGGAGGTAATGGAGGGGAGAGAATCGCCGACTTACGATCTCACCCTGTTAATCCCCGGTAAAGAGGGTCCAGACGACATACAACATCGAGAGGGTCGCGATGAGAAAGATGATCGCGACAACGGTTGGCGAGAGGGAGGTCTCCGTGTATCTGACGGTATCATACACGACATAGATACCAAAGGTGAGGGCGATGAACCACCCGTAAAGCTTCTTCTTCAGAACCCCGATAGCAATGGCGATGATACATATGATCGACTCGATAAAGATGGAAACCGGCTGGAGGTAGAATGAAAGGTCCATACAGAAGAGAGTGCTGCTGAATTTAAAATAGTTCCAGGGGAGCGGACAATCAGTATATCCATCGGGGTGCATCCCTGCAATGGTACTCGTACCCCCCCTTTCCAGAATCCTTCGGGGATTCTCTTACAAACTTTCGAGCAGTCTCTTGCTCACCAGAACCCCTTCAAGGTCCTTTACTTCAAGAACAGCCGTCGCCCCCGCCCTTTCCAGTGCTGCCATGACCGGATGGAAATCGATTGTACCTTCTCCAATAGCAGAATGGCTGTCTGTCCGGCCATCGTTATCATGGATATGCATATGTGAGAAGTCAGTCTCAAGGAATGCCGGCAGGCAGTGGTTCAGGTTCGCATGCCCGCAATCGAGGCAAAACCCGGTATCGCCAAGCGATGGAATGTCATCAGGGGTCCTGAAATGGAAATAATTTAATTCCCCCATGTTCTCGAACCAGAACATGAGCGAATGATCGGCAGCAGACTCCTGGAGCTGGTGCAGGGATTTTTCAAATTGCCGATCTGCTGCCTCTTTTTCAGTGTTCCATGCGTGGTACCCGGGATGCATCACGACCGGTGCTCCTATCTCCGATGCGATGGCAAAACAGTCGATCATTACCTCCACGCTCGCCCTCCGGATACTCTCAAAGAGGCTTGCAATATTCATCCCGTGGTAGGGGGCGTGGATGACAAAATCCTGGGAATAGCTCTCAAAGACTGCCGGGTCGGTGATGAGATGAGGCCCCTCGTCCATTACCTCGATCAGGTCGGTGATCCCTGAGAGCGTATCGAGGGTCTCTGCCAGCGGGCGACCTATCAGGCAATAGCTTGAGATGCCAAGATCCATGAGAGTATTTGAGAGGCGAGGTAAGAAAAATGTGCGGATAATGGAATGAGGGTCAAGGCTGTATGGATAAAGGGATTTCAACAGCGGGTCCTCTTGTCTGGTGAAAAGTTCTGGACGGCGGGGAGAGCAGGGGACTTCCCCTCATGCCACAGAGATGAATGAAAATCGATTGAGTGTAATCATCGAATTCGTCAATCCATTATGATAACCTCCCGATTGAGAAATCTTTTAAAGTTTGAGGAAAGAAGTGGATGCACAAAAAGGGATGCCACATGACCGCACGAGTCCTGACCACGCTATTCCTGCTCCTTTTCCTGGCAGCTGCTGCCGGGATCGTTGCAGCTGAGGAAGAGACCACCTACTATTGCTACGATTACTCGACCCAGTCCTGGAGGGTATGCACCCCTGAGGAGGCTATCCAGGCAATGGATGCCCTTGAAAAGGAGATCCCAAAAGAGCTACCTCATGAAGAATGGGAAGCCGTGATCAATTCCAACCAGCCATACTGGCAGTACTATCTCGACCCACCGACCGGGACACCCACTCCCACGCCAACCCCTACCCCCACACCAACCCCGACTCCCACACCACGGCCAACGCTCTCCCCATCACTCGAACAATCGTTCTTCACCCCGTGGTTCAGCAATGCTCCCGGTGTAATCCCGACCTCTGCACCAATGAAATATTCAGGGAGAATAACAGTCCCGACAAAATACCCAATAACCAGTACCCCCACCCCAGTCCCGACTTCCACAATATCCCCGGAGACCACAATCTCGAAGGATCCGGGGATGTCGTTCTTCAGCCCCATGTTCCCGGTGAGAAATTTCTCGCTGTTCAAGTGGTTCTGAAGATCCCTCGTCCCCTCGCGGCCAGCTGAACAGTGAACATACCTGGCGACCGGGATGTATCCTGGACACCCGGTCGCAACGGACCTGGATCTTCTTTTCATAAAAGCGCTCACCATGAACAGGAAGGAAGGAAGGTCACCGAGTCCCTCAAGGAAAAGCGATCGATGAAGAATAGTCGAGACCTACCCCTTCCGGTTGATCTCGATCATCCGGTCCATGTATAAATTGGCATTTTTAATAAACATGTCAACGTATTCGGGAGCCGGGATCAAGGGCAGTTCGAGCCGGAACGTTGTCTCAGGGGAAATTTTTCCCTCCTTCACCACCTCCCATCCTGCTTTTCGGAGCTGCATCTTGTAGGCATCGATCCATGGTTTCAGTTCTTCCTCCTGGAGCAGGGACCCCCCTCCCCGGTAGATCTCCCCCGCGAGCTCGGTGTCGAAATTCCTGGCCAACCTTTGAGCGAGGAGGCGGAGTACCTGGAAATGCGTCTGTTCGGGAAAGCCGGAGTTCGCCATCATGACAAATTTCGGGTTCTTCTTCTCTCCCGAAACATGCCGAACCTCCCCGTGGGGATCTTTCTCGAAATGGGGATCTCCCATCGGAATGAGCCGGTCCATGAAGTTCTTCATGATCCCGGAGACATTGTCGATATACAGCGGCGTTGCAAAGATGACGATATCTGCGGAGAGGTATTTCTTGATCAACTCCTCCATATCGTCAGACTGGACACATGTCCCTGGTGTTCTCAGCCAGCAGCCAAAGCAGCCAAGGCAATGCCTGATAGAATATTTCGCAAGAAAAATGTTCTCCGTATCCGCTCCCGCATCCGCTGCCCCGGCAAGAAAGGACGCCACCATGACATGAGTATTACTCTGTTCTGCCCGGGGACTCCCGTTAAAAGCAACAATTCGCATCTGCTACCCCTACCATTATGATGCCATATGAAAGGGGAATTCTGGGCACATCGAATAAAAGTTTGCCTGTCAAATAGGGAGTACAGATACGATGGGGGATCTGAGCCTGTTGGATTCACGGTGGCTACCGGTAGAAACCCTGTTTTGTTTCCGTAAAAACGGTTTTTTACATTCTGGAGAGGCTGATTTGATAAAATCAGCGTAACATTGAAATATTGTTACCCATCTATATTCCTGCATGAAAAAACGTCAGATCCTCATTTCCGGCCTGATAGCCATTTTTTTGTTTATAGTGTCGGCGACTGCGGCGGAGTGTTCCATGGTCGGCACATGGGGGAGTATTGATGGATCATACATTTACGATCTGGATGAGAACGGTGAAGGCCAGATTATTGCAGAGGGCGTGATCCAATCCTGCAACTGGACCGAAGAGAGCAAGGTCGTGACGATTACCTGGTCGTATGGTCCTGTGCCAGGAGAGCGGTATATCGACACGGTGACCCTCCTCGATGAGTGCGATTCATTTGCCGGAACGAACAATTACGGAGCACCGATCTTTGCGGCCAGGATAGTCAGCCCTCCTTTTGCATGTTCAGATGAGTTTCCTCTTCAGCAGAATTCAGCACTCGTGATTGAAAAGCCAGGGGTACTGATCAATGATTATCCCCCGAACCAGGATAACCGTACCGCCCTTCTCATCTCGTCCCCCCTGAACGGAGATCTGGTCTTCCACGATGATGGATCATTTACCTACACCCCGTCCCCGGAATGGTGCGGGACGGATACCTTCACCTACCTGGTGAAGAACGAAACAGCGGTAGGAACCCCCGCCCAGGTGCGGCTGGTCGTCACAAAGCCGGAGAACCCGGCAACCTATACCATCACCACCTCACGTCTTGGCGCTGGTGAGATCTCCCCCTTTGGCATCATTACTCTCCAGCCTGGAGAGAACCAGATGTTCCTGGTCCTTGGGGAGAAAGGATCCCGGCTCACCTCCTTTACCATTGACAGCGTAACGATCGATGTCGTCCAGGACCCTCCCAGCCCCTCTGCCGAGAACCAGGGCGTCGTGGATATCCAGAGCCTGGTCGTTACCTTTGAGAATATCATGTCGGACCATACCCTGCACACGGTATTCACCACACCCACCACCTGAAAGAGGAGGAAAATCCCCTCTCTCTCATCCTGAAAGAGGATTTTTTAACGCTGAACAACAAAAAGAAGGAATCTGAAATGAGGGGATTCGAAATCCTGGCTTTTCCCTCTCTATCTTGAGATAAATATATATATTTGGAGTTATAATCTCATCCTTGACCATCAATCAAGGTGGTGGTTAATGGAGTGGGGACGCACACCGTTTTACGAACCCTCATGTGGCACCCAGACTTTTCGCGAGCGTTCCCATTTCATTTCATACCATACTTTTCTGAAGAGATATGATCTCTGTTCGTATCTGATCTCAGAACAGTGGACCTGACCAGAACCTTTTTCCACATATCCCCTGAAATCAGATCATTATCACCGCGCTCTCATCAGTCTGGAGAATGAATCAGTGATGACAGGACATACCGTTTCCTTCCGTGTTGCGATGAAAACATAATCTGTTCTCGCTTTATCGGGAAGGACGCCAGGAACACTATGCGATCGATGGAATTGGGTGATGAGGAAGACCAGCGGCTGGAGGAGATCTGGATCACTATCCTCAGGCGACTCTCACGGACCATCTCCCGGACCCCCTCAGGGATCCCGGAATATCACCATGGTCCTCCCACGACGCCCAGGGTATCCTTACGGCCGCTCCCTCACCTCGCCGGTGTTTATGCTTCGTCAGACCTGGCTGCCACTATCGCAGGCGATCTGATCGGACGTGACCTCCCCGTCCAGGTCGAACGACATGAGGCCCCCCCTCCCTATTCCCAGGTTATCGGGGACACCTCCGGCACTCTGGTGCACGGACATACCGGCCCGGTCTGGGTGGTGTGGACCGGTTACCGCAACACCCGGTGTGAGACTACGCAAGAACCGGTAGAAAAAGATATGATTCCAACAGGTATGAGGGGCGATCAGACAAGGAAGATACTATGAATGGCATGACCTACGGATTTGCCGATGCATTGCGACTGACACTGGAGCATATCATCCCGCTTCCCACTGAGACCGTCTCCCTTCTTGACAGTGTCGGTCGCATTGCCGCAGAAGACCTCTGTGCCCTTATTGATTCCCCTTCGATGGATTCCTCCCGTAAAGATGGCTATGCGGTTCGGTCCGGTGAGGTGGCTGGAGCGACCCCGGATCATCCTGTCCGGCTTCGCCTGGTTGGATCCATCGCGGCAGGAGGCGCGAACAATATTGGTGTCATACCAGGTACGACAGTGCGGGTCCTTACCGGGGCCTGCATCCCGGAAGGGGCAGATGCAGTGGTCTCCGAAGAATTCGCCACAAAGGAATCCCACGAGGTGCTGATAGAAAACCTAGCTGCCCCAAAGAACATCCTGCCCCGGGGGAGTGATGTCTCGCTCGGGCAGTGCCTTCTTTCAAAGGGTTCATCAATAACACCGGTCATGGCCGGCCTCCTTGCGGTAGCCGGGCATAGCCGGATCCCGGTATACCGAAGCCCAGCAATTGGGATTGTCGGAACAGGGGATGAGATCATCGAGCCCGGAGAACCCCTTCCTGAGGGCAAGATCTACGCAAGCAACATCATCACCCTGGCAGGATGGTACAGGAGATACGGGGGCTCCTCCACCCTCGCCCTGGTCCCGGATGATCCTGATACCATCTTTCGAACCCTGCACCGCCTGTCCCTGGAGACCGATGCGCTGATCACCAGCGGAGGGGCATGGACGGGAGACCATGACGTGGTGGCCTCAGTCCTTGGGAGCCTCGGATGGGAGCAGGTCTTCCACCGGATCCGGATCGGCCCCGGGAAAGGGGTCGGCTTTGGCATGCTTCGGGGAAAACCCGTGTTTGTCCTTCCCGGCGGGCCACCCTCCAATCTCATGGCGTTCCTGCAGATTGCACTCCCGGGTCTCCAGGCGCTTTCCGGGGATGCCCATCCAGGATTGCCCCGGATCCGCGCAAAGCTGGGGTCCGACCTGGTGGGCGGGGATCGTGACTGGACCGACTTTTTCTTCGGTACACTCTCACTGGAAGGTGAAATGGTGGTGTTCCACCCGATGATGAAACGGAGCCGGCTGTCTGCGGTAGCGGGAGCTACCGCCATTGGAGCAATCCCTGAAGGTGAGGACGCTCTCCATAAAGGGGAGGTCATCGGGGTCCAGCTCATCGGGCACGGAATAGAGCCATGAGAGGGGATCCATTCTGAAACCATAAGGAAAGTCGCGCTCAATATTCCCCTTTCCCTTGGCTGATCGCCGCGGTATCCCCCGTGCACTTTCCCTTCATACAGCATTATCAGATCCCCCACCCCAGGTATGATTACCATCCCGGGATGCTGCCATGGATGCTATCCAGGTAACCAATATCACCAAAACGTTTTCCGACCTTGTCGCGGTCGACAACGTGAGTTTCACCGTCCGGCCCGGTGAAGTATTCGGGTACCTCGGCCCGAACGGCGCCGGAAAGACGACAACGATCCGGATCCTCACCGGGATCACGACTCCTACGCTCGGTACGGCACGGATCTTCGATCTGGATATCGTTTCCGATACCATCAGGGCACGCCAACAGATGGGGATCGTGTACGAGACCTCGAACGTGTACGATGACCTGACCGCATGGCAGAACATGATGTTTGCCGGCGAACTCTACAACGTCGGAAAGAAGGACCGGGAAGAGCGGGGATCTGCGCTTCTTGCAACCTTTGGCCTCCTGGAGCGGAAGGGGAGCCGGGTGCACGGCTTTTCAAAGGGGATGAAACGGCGTCTCACCCTTGCGATGGGTCTGATCAACGATCCAAAACTCCTCTTCCTGGACGAGCCAACCTCCGGCCTTGACGTCCAGAGCAACCTGATCATCCGGGAAGTACTCCAGGACCTCACCAGCCGGGGAGTGACCGTCTTTCTCACCACCCACAACATCGAGGAGGCAAACATCACCTGCGACCGGGTCGCCATCATCAACAAGGGACGGATCGCCGCCATCGATTCCCCGGAACGCCTTAAAAAAACCATCCAGAGCGTTCAGTCCATAGAAGTCGCCTTCGAGAAGGGCATCAACGAAGCCCTCACATCGCTTGCCCGCCTCCATATGGTGAGCGAGGTGCGGAAAGAGGGGGACAAGATCAGGCTGTATACCGATGACCCGACCACCCTTCTCGAAGAGATCATGGAGTACTCCCGCGTGCACCAGAACCGGGTGGTGAGCGCAACCACGAGGGGACCAACCCTGGAGGATGTCTTCATCCACCTGACCGGGCTCCAGGCACCGTCAACTGGAGGAGGGGGAAATGGCAGATAACCCGGGAGGAAGCCAGATTTCGGCCGAAGCCAGGGCAGCATGGGCGATCGCCAAGAAGGACATGGCCATCTATTACCTCAAGCCCAACATCATCGTATCCGGCCTGCTCTTTCCCCTGTTCATGTTCCTCGCGTTCGCTTCAGGAAAGAACGTCCCCCTCGGCCTCCTGATCCCAGGGCTGATCTCAGTCACCCTCCTCTTCTCCTCATCGACAATCGAACCGGTCTCGATCCCCATCGAACGTCGGACCAAAACCTTCGAACGGCTGATATCCGCACCAGTCTCGCTCCATGCGATCGTGTTTGGCGAGAGCCTCTCGGGATTCATGTACAGCCTCGGGATCGCGCTCGTCCCGCTCATCGTTGGAATTCTCGCATTCGGAACAGGCATCCCGCATCTCCTCTCGCTCATCACCGGCATGCTCCTTACCGCCCTCTGTTTTTCGACGATGGGGACCCTCTTTGCCTCCTACCCTACCGAGAGCCCGGGGGATATCATGTCGATGTTAAACCTCGTCCGGCTCCCTCTCATCTTCGTATCAGGGACCTTTATTGCCCTCGAAGCTATGCCGCCGATCGGAACGGCTATCTCCTACCTCTCCCCCCTCACCTACGGCAATGACCTGATCCAGGCGGCATATGGGAATCCTGCACATTTCAACCCTGTGCTTGATATCGGCATGCTCCTCCTGTTTTTTGTCATTTTCCAGCTGATTGCCCACCACTTATACGCAAGGTTCAATGAATGAGACCGGCTACCGCGTGACATTTTTATCACAATCGTGAACTAGGTAAGGAAAATGCAGGAAAATGCGGTCTTTTTGCCGGGATCAATTCTGGAGAAGACCTCTCTCCTGGCATGAAATTTCATGAGAAACAGGGGAACACTACCTCCTTCGCACTACCTCCTTTGTCTCTGCAGAACACCCATCTTCCCCACTGCATGCCCAGGCTCTTGGGCGGGTATATGAACACCCATACCTTTATCTCTCACTATTGCTATCCCGCTCATTATGCCACTCTTCATTATCCTGGGGAAATTGTCTGACAAGGCGATTGAGAAGATGAAGGAAGCAAAGAAGCGGGATCTAAAGGCGGAACAGATTATCCATGCAGCCGGGGGGACCCTCATCAGTCATTATTACACATTCGGCCGGTACGACTTCGTTACCATCGTTGAATTGCCATCCACCGAAGTCATGGCAAAGGTAGTGGTGGAGATTGCCAAGTGCGGGACGGTCAGCACCGAGACTATGGCAGCCATCCTGCCTGAACAGATGTATGCCATGGCCAAGGGAACGTAAAAGACGAGGCGGTGAACCGGGAACGGTACTACTTCTTTCGTGCAAAAGGTCTCTCTCTGGTGCTCTCAACAATACAATAAAGGAACAGTGACAGGGGATGGTTCCCTGGCATTCATGCCAACGTCATGTATTCAGTACGCTTGCCAGCGGGGTATTGAGATGGTAATCCGGAAACGGTTACCCCGCGTTCGTGCGATGGTCTTCCTCTTCCCGCCCTCACCGGTTTGGTAAGGAGGTGGTGCGGTATTAAAAGACCTTTTATTTTCATATGGTGTCAGGACTAACGAGAGTCCTGCCCCCATAATGTATCCCCCAAAAGCAATACATCAGATATTTTCCTATTGAGAGAATCGCTCAATCCGGAAGTGTGAAGATGTGGATGGACTGGTCTTTCCGGGTACATCTCCCTGGCTGTTCATGCTTTGCTTTGTCCGATACCACAACCAGCCGGCCGTTGCCAAGCCAGGCGACCCCTTCCAGGTTACAGTAGATACTCCTCCCTTTCTCATCGCGAGGGAAAAGATAGGTCCGGCCGTCATCTTCGAAGAGATCATCCCACTCCCCACCTTCTGAACGGATATGTCCTGTCCACAGCGCCGATGAAGCCTGCGAGAGTACGGTCAGAGAACCATTATGGAGAGCGAGACTGACATAGTCCCTGTACCGAACCGCTTTCGGCAGCTTGATCGTGCCGCCATGTTCCCATTGTTCCGCAACCTGTTGAAAGACCTGTATTCTTCCTTTTCCCGGTTTTGCCCCTTTGGCGCCGCTCTTACAATCATTTCCTTCGCAGATACAGAGGAGATACTCATTCTTTGCATGATGCATGATCGAAAGGCCTTCAAATCCCTTGTTGCCCCCTTTGAGAGGGAAGTGCAGCCAGCTCTTCCTGAGAAAGGAGAATGATTCGTCAAATACATCGATACCGGCTAAATAGGTATCATGACCTGTTTTTACGGCCTCGATAAGGCAGAGCCAGTGGCCTGCAGATGACTGAAACGTGATATCTTCATACCCGGCGCCAGTGTCCTTCAAACGGAGCAGTACCGGTTCATCAGTGGAGCCTCTCCAGTCCGGCCTGATCCGGAGAAGAGAAGGATTATCGTCAAATATGATGTGAAGATACCCGTCTTTCAGGTAGACTCCACTGGCTTCAAAGTGCTCATCATCCGTTCCTTTGACAAGGTCATTGATCCTGGCCTCATGCACGAGCTCAAGGAACGGCCCCTTATCCGGATTCATCGTTCACCCTGCCTGGATGTCTATCAGGGGAGGTATATTACCTTATATGATCCAGGGCTCCTCCTTGCTCTGAAACCGGGTGAGGACGACAGGTTTTTTTCCATCCACTTGTCTTTATATATCGGGAAGAAAGTAGCAGGAAATGGCGTAATATGATTACTTCACCAGCTCCTGGGGGTTGCCTGGAATCGTGTGAGGAAAAGGGATCAGGTCAATGGATCCGGCCAGTTATTCCTTACTTCAGGTCAAGAGCGGAACAGATAAGCCTGAATCAGAAGAGGTTTATGCTGGATACCATAAGAGACTGGGACGCTGAAGAAGATGACAGAGACACCTACCCTCCCTTCTACGGATGAGGAGCCGTTCATGGTTGAATCGGAGACAGTGAATGCCATCAGGGCCAGGGCACCGCTCGAGGCGATCATCCTGGATTTTATGCTGATCGACGGGAGGGCTGTCGTGGTCGACATGACTCCGGAAGAGGTCCGGGAAGGAATCAAGGCACGGTATGAAATCGATCCCTTCGAGGATGCACATCAACCAAGGACAGCCAAGGAAGCCCCTTCGATAGTCCCGTATGTCGCAGGGATCTACAGTACCGCTGAAGTGGCAAAAATTATCGCCGCCAGGCTGATCGACGCCGGATTCCCCGTCCTGGTGGAACAGCTTCCCGAGGCTCCTCCTGATGCTGATGTCATTGGGACACCGGAAGGAGCGCTGGTGCAGGATCACCAGGGTCCGGTCTGGGTGATTAGCACCGGGTATGCCGGGAGGGTTCAGAATCGCTTCGGGAATAGGTAGTGCACACGCTGGAGAGCCTTGCCGATAACGCGTTCGACTCTGAACAGAAACCGCCCTTCAGAACGACAGACCAGTCTCTTGTGTCAGAAGGTATTATGCTGTATTGGGAAACGTTCCTCATCCCTTGTATATCATATAAAAAAGGTGATATCCTGATTCATCCTTCTCCTCTACGGAAACCGGGAACCGAGGGTATATCCCCTCACTTCGGAGTAATTTTCACTTCCCAGTGATTCAGTTTCCCGATGTTTCGCTTGCCAAGGTCAGCCACCTTCAGGCGCCATGCTCCCTTGATCGATTTTCCGGCGAGGTTCTTCAGTTCCGGCACCGAGTCCATCGTGTAGGTCTCCTTCAGGTTGTCCTTATCTCCTCCGGTTCGCTGGTGTAGATCGATCGCTATGCCTCTTGGGGAGATGAGGGTGACTACGAGGTTTCCGATCTTTGAGTGCTTGATGTCAACCGATACCTCGATTTCTTTCACTTTTCCTGATACACTATTAGTCAGAATCTGGGTGATCCCATCAGGATCATTGTCCGGTATCTTGATTTTGGGACTCTCTTGCAGGATAATTTCATTTGCTATGACAGCATTCCCAATCGTAAAACTCATGGTCTTGCCTGGGTTGCTGATGCCGCTGATCGCAAGACCTGATTTTTTTCCGTCCCACCACGTGCTGTCCGGATGGGTATCATCGGCAAAGGTGCCTGGTGAGGCGTAGAGATCTTTTGCATCCCCTGCATTCTGGTAGCGTTCGAGGTGAAAACGGCCATCAGCCTGTTCGAGTGCGCACTCGTAATGGCTCTCTTCCGTCATACCCTGGTTCTCGTTGCTCCCGGTTTCATCGACATGGAAGATAGCAAGGCCGGATCCAGGCAAGGTGCTATCCCTCTTCTCCTGGAACCTGTTCTCGATGATGAAGTATTCGGCAGGATTCTTCGGGTAAAGGAAGAAATCATTTTTATCGGCTTTTATGGTATGGGTGCCTTCTGTGAGGGAAGTTACCTTGTCTGCCCAACCAGCGGCATATTTGAGATAGGCACAGACCTGTGTTGGATTTTTTTGGTCCTCTCCTCCAAAACACATGAGGCAAAAGTGTCCTACTCCGCATGATTGTTTGTGATCTTCTGCATAATCGTAGAGATCAGGAAAACTGCAGACCATGTGTCCATTCTCATGGCAATAGGTCGCCAGACTCAGTTCGTCCCCCATATTCGTGATCTGGTAGTCCCGGAGTTTCCTACCGTCTCCCACCTCAAAGGGCGATTCCAGACCGTAAGAGTGCGGCCATAGTCCCTGCCCCCATTCGTTATCACAGGATCCGGCATAGAAAGCATTCAGGGCGTAGATATACCCCTCATCGTCAGTGCTCAGCGTGCTGAAATCAAATCCCCCTGATTTCAGGTCAGCGAGTGCCTCTTCAATCAGCTCGATTGCCCGGTCACCATAAGTGATGCCGGGATCGGTGTAATAGTCCTTGGATTTCTTTGCCGTATAATATGCGGTGACTATGGTGGTATACCGTAACTTACCGCCTGAGACATCATAGAAGTAGTCATACACTGAACCGTTGTTCCCATAGCCTTTGTATCCTTTCTTATTGCAGAACTCTTCAACCTCTTCTTTTGGGATTGTCCCTTCCTCATCAGGGAACTGTATAAGGATACAGAGTCCCTTATAATCTCCTTTCGTTTCGTTTGCAGGCGGAGCCCGGTATACTCCTTTTGCTTTCATTGCTTTCCGCTTCGCCTTCTGTGATACCTCACGCCGTTCTTCCCACCGTGTTTTTTTCTTGAGCGGGGATGGTGCAGCACGAAATTTTCCGCCGTATTCCTTTTTTGTCACGCGGAGGTGTTTTTCAAGACCGAGGGTTTTGGGATTGGTCACTCCCAGCTTTGCACCGGTTGATTCAAGCGAGCTCTTGTCAGCAGAGATCTTTGCATAGACATAGTACCCGGACAAGGGATCTTTTATCACCCTGTACCCTTCAGGATCCTCAAATACTGCATGATCCTGACTTACCCATCCTTTCAGCACGACCTCCTTTCCATCAGGTTGTGCGAATCTGAATTCTTTTCCGAAATACGCCATTGGCATGTTTGCTTCCTCCTCGTTCTGATAGTGATGCGATGTTATCCTCCCGGGGTTCACCGATCTCACTACTCTTCAGCGTCTCGTGATTGTTCCCATACCTCAGCCAGAAAGGCGTTCTCCCTCCCGATATGGCTGAAGAGAATACCCTGCGGAAGTGGTGGTGAACCACATCCGGTTACCCGATGAGAGAGCCATTTTTTAGCCGGATAATTCCCAGGAGTATCGTCAGATAATCGGGCAATCCAGCCTTCCCTCTGCCTGACTCTCCTATATGAGGAAAATTATAAATCCTATATTAATTAGTGCCCGGCAATTTTTTTACCAGATTACTCTTCATTTGTTGGGGGGATATGATTACCATCCATCTCAACACGAGTTTCCACCAGCTCTTGTTGGAGTGATGTTTCAATTCTGCTTTGGGATTCTCCTATCCACCAAAAACAAATTCTTCGTTCCAATAAGGAACTGAACAGAGAAGAGCCCGATATTTCTTTGTTTTAAGAGGTCGGATCGGGATAAGATAACCTATGGATTCATGCAAAAGACCACTGTTATACTATCCCCCGTTCCCTGAATAGCTTCTCCAGCTTACGGGTCTTCTTTCCTCCATTCAGGTTCTTTTCAGCCTGGATAACTGCTAACGCTCCGTCCTTGAACCCAGAATACTGATTCAGATAGAAGATACTTTCAATGATGATGGTATCAGCCTTTTTTATACCAAGCAGTGTTCTTACTTCCCACAGGCAGGCAGACCAGATCTCTCCGTCTTCATGGCATTCTCCTGTCATCTCTTCGGGATAGTGTTTGCGGCTGTCAAGGCGCCGCAGGCATTCCTCCCCCCTTCCGCTATATCCTTTGGCATCCCATTCGGCTAGTTTAATTTTCCGATCCGATTTTTTATATTTTGCAAAGAAGCTTCCCGCAAGATAATCAGAGAATCCCTCTCCGATCGCTTCAGCCTCGCCACTCTGCCCAAATCCAGGTATGATGGCATCCATAAGAGCATGCCCATATTCATGGATGATGATTTCAGCGTCCTCGCCATCATCAACCCCACCGCTCCCATAGGTGATATCCTTCTTTCCGGTGGTGGGATCGAACCATGATTGATCCTCTGGTGAACCATGAGCGTTCACTTTAACAGGATGGGCAAGGATGCTTGTGCCGTTCCTGAATCCCAGTGACTGTATATACCGCTGAACGGAATCAATGTGGTAGTAGGCCATCACCTCTTCAAAGCGATCATCATCTCTCGTACATTTGAAATCAAAACAGGGTGATGATGCACGATTCTCCGTATTTACGGTGTCGACATACGGTCCCGCCAGGAACCCGCTCTGATCGAGATCCTTCAGAACAACGGTCTTGTAAGCTTTTGATAAGATCACGTCATTCGTATCGGCATAATCCAGGAGATCATCGCGATTGAGGGTTACCACCGGATTCGGTTTGAAGACCTTTCCCTTTCCATGTACCTTCCAGAGCATATCCCGCTCCTCAAGAAGAGAGCCGGTATTGCGATCAAAGAAAAGGATCCAGGAACCCTTTCTTGGGTATTTTGTACTGAACTTCACCTTCCAGACTGCACGAATATGGCCTTGTTTTGCATAGATCATCTCTTCCCTGAAGAGATCAGAGTCCAGTTCACCATACTCACTGATCGTATCGGCAATTACCGTTTCAACCGCCTCATCCAGCGTATCAGCTGGTATCCGTCTCGGAAAAGCCTCTTCGATTCGTTCCATCGGAACGGTATCGTTTTTGACCATAAAGATGCGGTTCTTTTTATCGATATGGACTGCCACCCATGCCCCATTAATCGGCATATTTTCATAGTACTGCTGAAAAAGAACGGTAAATCCCGCCAGACTTTCCACGGTCCTTTCATACCTGAGATCCGATAGTGGTGCAGAAATTTTCAGGACGTCTTTATTCTCATGTAAAAAATCTTGAGCTATTTTTCGGGGTGTACCGTGTCCTGGTTTTTCCTCGATGTTCGAGATCATCCGTGGGATCTGGTTATTTTTGTCCCATCTCACCTTACAGGAATTGAGATTCAGCATGGTGATTACCCCCTAGTGGTAAAAGTTGATTTCTTGTATAGGTTATAATTTTTTAGAGTAAGGCAGTCTTGGTTCCCCCCTGTCAACAAAATTGGGATTTTTGAATTCCTTGAGCTACTGACAGGATACACAAATATTTTTAGATGCACCCTGTTCCCTGCCCTATTTTCGTCATGTTCAAAGGAGCTATTCGTCTGCGGGGTTTTCTTATATGTATGAAAAGATGCATGGCAATCACATATATAGGGGGTAAAAAATCTTTCTACCATGCCTGTTGATGTATTTCAATTGGTCGAGGCTATGGTGATCTCGTTCATTCTCATTGCCACTGTCATCTTTTTTGCACATTTCATCTCACGTTATGGACGGACTCATGCAAAAGCTCGGTCAGCGTCACGATTATGGCCTCCCGAAGACTCCACTGATGCTTTGAAACACTTCATCCTTTTGAGGGTCCTTCTCGATGATAATGACCATGCAAGCCTGTCAGCGTTCCAATTCTTATGCTGGACGCTCTTGATATCATTCTTCTCTATTACGCTCTGGATCCTCTATCTGATGAATCCTGCAGGTGACGCTGCCGGGATTGTCGAAACCACGGTTGCCATGACACCGGCAGCGGAGGAAATAGCCGAAGCTGCCGTTGATTCAGTTTCTTCTCTTCCGACAAACCTCTTCGCTCTGATGGGTATCAGCGTTGCAATCCCCATTGCAAGCCAGGGTATTTCTGCATATAAGCGGGTCAAACCACGTGATGAGGGTGAGACTTACTTTGAACCGGACTATGCATCCATGCTTGAGGAGAACGGCAGACCCAGTCTCCTGCGTGTCCAATTGTTCCTGTGGACATTTGCAGCCCTCGCTATTTACGCAGGCACCTTTATTGCCTCGGCTTTTTCAACCGGCCCAGATAACCTGCTCGTAAAAGGAATGCCGGATATCAACCCCACCCTCCTCTTCCTGATGGGACTCTCTGCGACCGGGTACCTTGGCAACCAGGCCTATTCGGGGAAAGTCGAAAAGAGTGAGGAGACTGGCACGGTGCAACCAGTCATGGCTGTAAAGACACCGGATTCCGGTACAGCAGCTGTCCGGGTATCACCTTCCATCAGGGAGGTTATCCCGAAAGATGTTGAACCGATGGGGATTGTGACACTGCTTGGTACAGGATTCGGGGTGCAGCAGGACACGATTATGATCGATGAGGAGCGAATATCCTCTTCTACCATCAGGCGCTGGGAGGAGACGCGAATAGAATTTTCCCTCCCAAAGACCGTAGCTTCTGGCAGCCACAATCTCCGCATTATGGCCCGGGGCGAGACCGTTAACGGGCAAATTTCGGTGGTGGGCGATCCACAGAGAATACGAGGGATCATCGAGATTGATGCCGATATCATACAGGAAATATGGATTGATGACCCTTACAACCAGGGATACAGGATTCCCCCTATCGGGCATTTCATACCAGATAAACGGTATCATTTTTTCTTTGAATTTGATGTACCTCCCGGCACGCCATCCTGGGGAAGAATCCAGTTCCGTGCCAGTTTCTTCATAGACGGGGTGAATATTGCCACCAGCAGTTTCATGCCCGGTGCCATGAACGGCAGGAATTATGGTAACTTCAATTATGTGTTCCCCGAAGAAGGAAAACACCATATTGAAATCAGAGGGATCAATGCCAAGACAATGGACCTTGAGGTGAAGAAGCCTCTGATTCAATAAAAGAGAATCACTATGACAAAAGAATCAAAACTCGAAGGAGAGAGAATTCCGGAGGACCGGAGTGTCATTGTCATTTCTGATCTCCATCTCGCCCTTGATACGTGCGAGCAGCATGATCGTGAATTTCATGACTCGCCTCCCGCAGATTTACCAAAATTCCTCGCATTTATCAAGCTACTTGTGCAGAGCGGAGGAATCGAGTTATCGATCAGCGGGAGACAAAAAAAATTACTCCCTCCTACCAAAATTATTCTCCTGGGTGATATTATTGACCTATGGAGTCCACGAAACAACAGCCGTGGCTCGGTGATCAGTGACAGTTTTTACCTGATACAGTTCCTGTTGGACCTTGACTCGGAAGTGGTATACGTTGCTGGAAATCATGATGATGAGATTGCTGACTACAAGGGCTCATTTCCCATTAACCCAAGGGGAAAACTGACGATTATCAATCGACGATGGCCTTCCAGCAAAGATAAGCATGATCGATATACCGGTATTCACATAGGGACACATTCGTACTTCTTCATGCATGGTCAGCAGTTCGATACCCTGTTCAATTTTACAGGGGTCTTCCAGAATTATCCTGGGTGGGTATCGAAAAATTACACAATGTTCCGGGAAAATAAAACAATCAAATGGATCTTCCGACTTCTGTTCGTTGGGTCACTATTCTATATCATCATAGTACACGGATTAAACGTAATTCCCCCACTATCCGCATGGCTGGAAACCATCGACTGGCTGATATACATCCTGTTTGGGATATCGCTGGTCATATTCATGTTCAGCATCGAGCCGTCAACTTTTCGCAGATTCTGGGATAAAATCAGTTTGAGAGATTTTGTAAAAAACGACTCAATTCAGCAGATTGTCGAGGGAGGATTCTGGAAGAGAACGCTCGGCGATAACATCACTGCAGATACCATTGTTTTCGGGCACACCCATTTTGCAGATGACAGCAAGGATCGATACTCTCCAGAATACCATAAGCGGTTCGTCAACAGCGGTTCCTGGGGTGATATGGAAGAAAACGATGACGGAGAAATTCTGCAGAAACAGAACACCTTTGTTTACATAGATGCAGAAGGTCCAATCCTGTTCAGGTGGCCAGAAGGCGGAACTCTCCCTGAGAAGATAAATGAGACCACTACAGGAGATTCGGATGAGGAATTGCTATCAAAGGGAAGAGAAAGTGATGTGAGACAGAGACTGGATTTCGAAAACGAAAAGAGATCGGTGAAGGGTAAGGTAAAAATATGGATGAGGGAACACATCTGGCAAAGGGGATGAGAGAGCCCACACATTAAAAATTTTAAGTACCATTGGCCGGAAAGTCAAATAATAAGAAAAAATAAAATATCAATCAGGTATTCGGTTGAAAGAAGCCGAAAAATTCTCATTTCTGTTCAGCCCACGACAGAGGTTTTTTTATTCAAACCTCACCACTTCCGGCAGTTTCACCTCCAGTACCTTCTTCTTCTCAAAGAGCGTGAAGGGTTCCGGATTCTCCTTTTCATGGCCGCAATAGGCAAGGGTCACGAACGCCTGCATGATGCCCGACCGAAAACCGGTGATTTCATTGTTTATCAGTCGGACAGACAGGTCATCCAGTTTGACTGTTGACGTCACCCTGAACCAGTAGGTGGTGGTCCATACGTCGAATGCTCCTGACTTCACGATGAAGTCGACCCTCGGATAGATGGGTTGCAGCGACTGCTCATATGCCGCTCTGATTTCACGCTCTCCTTCGAGTTGCTGGATGGAGACCTGAACGAGGCCTTTGCTCAGCTCTTTCGAGATACAGGTCGTCAGGGTATTGATCAGCTGTTCCCGGGCATCCTTCTCACCAAGCCCGGTCCTGATGGTCCAGGCGATAATCTCCCTGAAGTCGTCCCGGTGGCTGCTGTTTACCAAATCGGTTATCGCTTTGTCAATCGTCTGTGGATTTACCACCGGTTTATCCAGTGTTATTTTCATCTCTTATCCCCCTCCTTCCAGATCCCTGACCTGACTTCCACCGAGATGTCAGGGAATTCATCCGATGTTCTCTTCATCCCAGTCTCATATTCCAGTCCGCTGTCAGTAGTAATATGGAACTCTGGTGAGGGAAGCCTACGTTTGACTATCTGCTGGCGGATATACCAGAGAGCGATGGCTGTACCGGCAATAATCAGTGCCCCGCCAATAAGCGGCACGACAGGAAATGGCGATTCGGCGATCACGGTCTCCTCTGCCCGTCCTGAAGCACCATGCATGTCCGTCACCACGAGGGAGATATCATAGGTCCCTTCTTCCTCGTACGTATGACTGGTAGTCTTGCTGGCCCCTGTTGTTCCATCCCCGAAGTCCCAGGAATAGGTGAGTGCAGTGCCGTCAGGGTCAAATGAACGCGACCCGTCAAAGGTTACCATCAAGGGTACAGATCCACTTTTCGCTGAGATACCGATCACCGCAACGGGATGCTCGTTCCCGACCGTGATTACCACCTCATCCTTACCGGTTGCTCCCAGATCATCGGTTACCGTGAGAACTGTAGTATAGGAACCCGGATCCCGGTACTGGTGGCTTGTGCTTGAGGTCTGCTCACCAGAGCCATCGCCAAAATCCCAGGAAAAAGACCGGATCTTCCCGTCCGGATCATGGGAAAAGGTACCATCAAAATTGACCGTCAGGGGATCCGGACCCGAAGCAGGCGTACCACGTGCATCAGCAATCGGGGGGGTGTTGTCCGTTCGTATGATGAACGAGGAAGTTCCCAAAGAGCCCTGGTTATCAGTAACCGTCAGGATCACGCGATACTCCCCTGGCTGGCTGAAGGTGTGATCCGCTGCTGGTCCGGTCGCTGATTTCGAATCTCCGAAGTTCCAGCTGTAGGATCTGATGGAACCGTCCTCGTCATAGGATCGTGAACCGTTGAAATGAACAGAGAGAGGTGCCTTTCCCGATGGAGGGGTGGCATCGATGAGAGCCCTGGGGGCGAGGTTGGTAACCGTGAATGGTGTCTCTGCGCCATCTGCCTGGCTTTCAGCCCGGACTGTGTAGCTCCCTGGTGCAGTATCCGCGGGAATGATAAACGATGCCGTAAAAGAACCCATAGTCCCGCTCCTTGTCATGGGAATATCACGGGTGATTTCAATCCCGTTGAAGAACAGGGTTATCCGGGACGCACTCTTCTCGTCATAATAAAAGGAACTTCCGGTCGCTGTCACCATGCTGCCCGCTTTCCCTGAGAGAGGTGATACCATCAAGGTCGGCTCGTAGACAGTAATTGTTCGTTTTCTTGCATTGGTTCCTGCCATGTTGGTGACTGTCAGCGTAACCGAGTAAGTGCCGTTTTTCCGGTACGTATGTGATGGATTCGGCAGCGGAGAGGTGCTGTCATCCCCGAAACTCCACCACCACGATGTCGGCGAACCCGTTGAAGTTTCGGTAAACTGCACCACCAGGGGTGCAGGGCCTGTGCCGGAAGCAGGATCCATCGCAAAGTTCGCAACCGGGAGCGTCACCACCGTAAATGTCGCAGTTGCCGATTGAGAACCCCGGACGGCCTGGACAGGGTAGACCCCGGGAGGGATACCGGAGGGAACCTGGAATGAGATGGAAAAAGAGCCGCCCCCGTAGGCGCTGGCAACCTCAATCCCATTGAACCTGATGACCGTCTGCGGGGGAAATTCTGGATCTCCTTCTTCAGAAAACATGCTCCCAGCCGCTTTCGCCCAGCTTCCGGCTTTTCCTGATGACGGTGACAGGACCAGCGAAGGGCTCGTGGCTGCCACATCTGTCACCATGGCACCCGTCGCAGAAGTGATCAGAAGACCAACCAGTACTATCAGAAGGAGTGCCAGGATCGGATTTCCTTTCAATTTTTTTGACCCGTTACTGCCTTCCCGATAGAGACAAACTCCTGAGATTCTTCTTGTGGACTCTTTTTCATCCCACAAGCCTTTGGGGAGGCGATTGTGACCTTCAGGAAGTGTGGAAGAAGATGGAGCGAAATGTCCGGAGGGGTATATCCCGTTTGAAATGCAGGCCATAGAAGCATCCCCCTCTTGAGGGGTGGTTATTTTTTTTGTGATATTAAGTGTGCCGGTTGCTCCCAAGGTATCATATCACCTGGGGAAGAATAGAGAACAACGAAGCTCTGAAATGACTCTGGTTGTGAAGGAAGTCCGGGCAAAGTCCATCCTCTCCCCCTCGAAGATCCATCGTTACGTTGTCAATCCCTATACCGGCTGCCAGCATGGATGCACCTACTGCTACGCCCGCTTCATGAAACGGGTGACAGGACACAAGGAACCATGGGGCGAATTCGTCGATGTGAAGATCAATGCACCGGAATTACTCGAGAAGGAGATACGAAGGAAGCAACGGGGGACCGTATGGGTAAGCGGGGTGTGTGACCCGTACCAGCCCCTGGAGGCACAATACCAGCTGACCAGGCAGTGCCTGGCGATCCTGGCCAGGAACGAATGGCCGGTGATCATCCAGACCCGTTCTCCCCTGGTCCTGCGTGACATCGACATTATCAGGGAGGCCGGGGGGTTTGAGGTTGGCCTCACGATAACCACTGCGGAAGAAGAGATAAGGAAGATCTTCGAACCAGATGCGCCACCTATACCGGAACGGATCGCCGCTCTGGGGAGATTACACAGCGAGGGGATCAGGACCTTTGCGATGATCGCCCCGATGCTCCCCGGATCTGAGGGGCTTGCCCCACTTCTCAAAGGAACGATCGACTATTACATTGTTGACCGCATGAACTATCACTACGCTGATTGGGTGTACCGGAAATACGGGCTTGAGTTCGCCCTTACGGATGACTTCTTCTCCCGGACGAGCCAGGAGCTCTCTTCTCTGTAACAGAAACCAGCAATCGAAAACAAATGCCGAACAAAATTCTGCGGAACTCCAGGAACCATATATTCCGCCTGACCGGGCGGTGAATGAGAGACTCGTGTTGGATTCACCTCTCCCGATTCCTTCACCCCTTCTCAACAACCGCATCCTCACAACAGGTTACCGTGGTGGTGCTCTTGTCTGCATGCCTGTCATGCGATAGTTTTATTCCAACCATTGCCCTATCCGCTATCGGCTCTGGAAGTACCACAGGAATTGATCGGGAGATTTGGATTCCCCCTCTTTTTAATCGAAGCAGAAACCATCAGAGCAGATATTCCAGCAAGAGGTGTGATGCAATGACAAAATTCTACATGAAATGGAAGATGAACCCGATGACCGTCCCGGAAAATCCAGGAGAACGTGTGAACTACTGGTTGGCACTGCTTGAAGGGGTAAAAGCCCAGTTGAAATCCGGCCAGCTGCTGGACTGGGGTATCACCTGTGACAGCAATGAAGGGTACTGTTTTGCTGAGAGCGATGAAACCTCCCTGCATGCAACTGTCGTGACCTGGCTTCCGTATATCCAGTTTGATATCAAGCCGGTGATCGGAGTCGATGACGTGATCGCAAATGTGAAAAAGGCTGCAGCCGCGGGAAAAAAATAAGGGGGGCTTCTCCCCTCTATTTTACGAATGAAAAAGCCTCTGGCGTTTCATCTTGTTTGCGATTGTCCCGCATTGAAATCCTGCAATTTGTTATTGAGGGCAGAGTGGCATTTCATCCCTGTTTTCCTCGCCTATCAAAAGAGTGTCGTTCGTTCAAGAGACGTTTCTTGGGGTTATGCATCAGGCTTACGCCCGCCACAGTGGCGTCTCCTGTGATGCGACAGGGCGCTTTTGAGGCATACACATTTTTTCATAGCCAACATTGAGGAGCGTATCCCACTGACACTGTGGGATACATCCAATACCATCATTATCTCTGAAAGGAAATCGCCTCACGGTTATGGAGTTCTTTGAAAAGGCATATCAGGAGAGGCCGCCCTGGGATATCGGAAGGCCGCAGCAGGAGATTGTCCGTCTCGAGGAGACGGGGCAGATCACCGGCACCGTGCTTGATGTCGGATGTGGGACCGGGGATAATGCCCTCTTTCTCGCGAGATGTGGTCATGACGTTGTCGGTCTTGATTCGGTCGAGCGGGCGATCGAGGCTGCCCGGAGGAAGGCAGACGAACGTGGTCTTTCTGCAACATTCATTCGGGGAGAAATCCTGTCTCTTCGTGAAATCGGCAGGACATTCGATACTGTCATCGATTCCGGTTTGTTCCATACGCTCTCTGATAATGAACGTCTCCTGTTTGTCAGGAACCTGCATGAGGTCCTGGTGCCGGGAGGCAGCTATTTCATGCTTGCGTTCAGCGACCTGGAACCGGCCGGATACGGTCCCCGCCGGATTACGAAGCAGGAGATACAAGATTCGTTTTCGGACGGATGGAGGATCAACGGGATCCAGGCTGCAGTCTTTGAGAGCCGTACGAGAAAGGAAGGATCCAGAGCATGGCTCTCGTCCATTACACGGCTGTGAGACTATGATATGCACCATAGGACGATGATGCAGGGGGAGCAGGAATATCGTTAGGTATATATAAACACGCATCAGAGCGGAACTATCGGCATTCGGAACACTAAGGGACTGTAACGGGTCTCCTGCACTTCTGCAGCTGAAACAGGAAAGGATACAGCATGGATACCACGGATTATTACCGGAATAAAATCTGTATCGTTACCGGGGGGAACTCCGGTATCGGATATGCACTGTGCGAAGAACTCCTCAAAAGGGGAGCAACGGTCTACATGGCAGGACGCGACCCAGCGAAAGTGGAACAGGCCGCCGGGCACCTCGCCATGTACAGGGACCGGATTAGAACCCTTATCGTTGACGTGGTACATCAGCAGCAGGTCCAGAAGGCAATCGAAGACACGGCAGCAGAGGCCGGAAGGCTGGACATGCTGTTCAATAATGCCGGAATCGGCCATACCGGTCCCTACGAGAAGGACACTCTGGCTGACTGGAAGGTGATGATCGATACTGACCTCTGGAGTGTTATTTATGGTATTCATGCGGCGGTGCCGATCATGCTGAAGCAGGGAACAGGTCATATCGTGAATACCTCATCCATTGGCGGTCTTATCCCTGTATCGTTCCAGTCACTCTACAATACTACGAAGTTCGCGGTCACCGGGCTGACCGAATCGCTGCGGTATGAGTATGCCGGGAAAGGAATCAGTTTTTCTACGCTCTGTCCTGCCTTCATCGCGACAGCAATTTTCAACAAGGGACTTGACGGCAGTGTCGGCGCCGAGAAGATACCGGAAGGGGCCTACCCGGCAGACAAGGCGGCATCGTACTGCCTTGACAGGGTTGCGGAACGGCACGGTATCATTGTTGTTCCAGAAGAGCCGTTCACAACGATGTGGAGACGATCTGCCGTGGGAGATCCCGCGGCTGAGAAATTCATGTTCACTATGGCCCACCTCCGCCGGAAGGAAGTTGAACAGGGAAAGGCTCCCCAGGCTATTCCTCCTTTGTCGATGTTGTAAATGATAGTGAGACCATGGTGAAAAGAAGGTGACAGAGCCGGATACTCTTCCCTATTTCTCCCTGGACCTGCCGGGTCCCTACCGATAGTATTAGAGGTTGTACTCCTGATGGAGAAAAAGCGTGATACAGAGAAAGAAGGGAAAAAAATCCCCCGAAAAAGGAGTTGATGACCCTATCAGTCCACGTGCGGGAGGACCTTGTCAAATACCCGAAGTCCCGCATCGCAGTCAGCACTGAAGTTCCCGAATATGAGGTGATCGAATCCCAGTCGCTTCCATTCCTCGATCCTCCCGATGATGTCCTCGGGACTGTGCCAAAGCTCCATCTGTGATCCCTCCCCCGCGACCTCGATTTTCGCCTCCGAGGCAGAGACCTTCATCGCCTCGGGATCGACGAGATGTTCCGGGTCATAAAAGTAAAGGACAGCAAGGGCACGCTCCATTGTCGCCGGGTCCTTGCCGGCCTCCCTTGCTCCCGCCTCGAAGTTCGGGATTATGACATCTTTAAGGATCTTTGGATCTCTCGCTACAGTAATCAGATGGTCCCCCAAAAGACCTGCCATCCTTGATGCCCGTGGACCTATTGCGCTGAAGTACACGGGAATCGGCTTCGGAGGCCGGGTGAACAGGGTGGCGTTGGTGAGCGAATAGTATGAACCCTCAAAAGTGATCGGCCCGGTACTCCCCCAGAGCAGCGACATGACCTTAAGTGCCTCTTCAAGCATCTCAAGCCGCTTTCCCGGCGTTGGCCATGCACCCCTTACCACTGCCGTTTCATTCAGTTCTTCCCCAGAACCGACCCCAATCCCCACCCGTCCCGGGTACATCGATCCCAGGGTGGCGAAGGCATGCGCAACAATCGCCGGGTTGTACCGCATGATCGGGGCTGTTACCGCTGTGGCGAAGAATACCCGTTCTGTAGCCTCAAGGGCAGAACTCATCCAGGTCCACGCAAACCCGCACTCGGTCATGTGGGGCACAGGAAGGAAATGATCATCAACCCAGACCGAGCCAAATCCCATCTTCTCTGCCAGTACCGCCTGGTTCAGGGCATCCGCCGGTCTGGACCGCTCGATGCTGGGACTGTAGCCGAACTTTGTCTTCATAGCGCATCCTTGTTACATCATCCTCATTTAAGATAAAAAAATTCCCCACGGGACAGGCTTGATCAGCAGGGATTGTCCATGGATTAACGTGACATAACGTTTCATCAATCGCAGTGTCTTGTCCTGTATCAAATCAGGATCGACACGTTTATCCCCCTCTCGGCTGGACACACTGTCGGAGGCTTTTATGTTTCGGATACAGGACAATCTCGATTACAATATGCCCGTCCATTTTGGGGGAGTCAGGCTGGTTCCCGGCACGGTTGCAACACAACGGGCAACTGCCCTTGTTATCGGATATGAGACCGCCCGCGAGGAGCTCGAACGCTACATTCCCGGGGAATTCGAGCTCCGTATACCAGAAGTACAGGTGATGTTCAGTACCTTCTCCCGGATCAACTGGCTGGCAGGCTCCTGCTATAACCTGATCAACGTCTCCGCTCCGGTCAGGTTTCAGGGGAAGAAAGATCAGATTGAAGGGGATTATACCCTCGTGACGTGGGAGAATAAGACTGAACCGATCCTCAGAGGAAGGGAACAGACCGGAATCCCTAAGATCTATGCGGATATCGAGGACCTTCATGAGATGGGCTCCTATTTTCATACGACTGCCAGTTACGAAGGCTCCCGTTTCCTTACCATGCATTTCGAAGCGACAGGTCCGATGGCAGGCGGCGAGAGGGACAGGATACAAGCTGCCCTGGGGTCAATGAATACCCTGGGATGGAGATATATCCCGAAGATCAATGGCCCTGGCGCCGACCTCTCCCAGTTCATCCTGTTCCCGCAGCGGATGGAGGTAGAGACGGTTCTTGCGGGAACGGGAAGCCTGCAGTGGTATGAGATGACCTGGCTGGAGCATCCTACGCAAAACCATATCGTCAACAGCCTCGCTGCCCTCCCCATAAGAAAGGTCACACGGGCGATCCTTGCCGAGGGCATGGTTGTCCTCGATCGGATGGCGAGCCGGGCGATTGAATAACCGCACCGAAAAGGAATACAGGATAGATATGGAGCACAAGGCATATTACCAGGACAAGATCTGTCTCGTGACCGGGGCGAACTCCGGCATCGGATACGCCATGAGTGAAGAGCTCCTCAAACGAGGAGCGACCGTCTACATGGCAGGGCGGGACCAGAAGAAGATTTCAGCAGCAGCCGGGCAGCTTTCCCCGTTCAGGGATCATGTTCGCACGCTCGTGGTTGATGTTACCAGACAGGACAAGGTACAGAAGGCCATTGAAGATACCGCAGCCGAGGCGGGCGGGTTGGACATGCTCTTCAACAATGCCGGGATATTCAAGCCCATGCTGTTCGAGCACGGAACCATCGACGACTGGAGAGAGATGATTGATACCAACCTGTGGAGCGTGATCTACGGTGTTCATGCTGCCATCCCTCTCATGATCCGCCAGGGTTCCGGCCATATCGTGAACACCGCTTCACTTGCCGGGCTCGTCCCCTACCCGATGCAGGTGATCTATGATACTACGAAGTATGCGGTCGTCGGGCTTTCAGAAAGCCTGCGGTATGAATATGCAGAGAAAGGGATCAGGGTCTCGGTAATCTGCCCTGGGGATATCGCAACTCCCATCTTCTCCAAACTCGTTGACAGCAAGGGCCAGGGAGCCGCCATCCCCAAAGAGGCTTATCCGGTGGACAGGGCTGCATCCTATATCCTTGATCACCTCGCGGAAGGAGACGGGCGAATCATTGTGCCTTATGAGCCCAACCACCTGATTTACGGAGGATACGTCCTTGGAGATAAAAATGTGGAGGAGTTCCTGCTGAAGCATGCCCATGATCACAGGATCCGTTTCGAGAAAGAGGGACGGTTCCTGTGATTTATCAAAAGGAGGAGAGATTGTGAATTGTTCTGTATTGGGCAATAATGGAGTAAAAAATACGCCAGACCTCCCCTTCGTGTCAGGATCACATGCTCTTTGCTCTGGTGGTGAACCTGCATGAAGAACGGTACGACGCAGGAAAATCCCCCCGGTCAGGAGCACCTGCAGCAATATCGGGAAAAGCGGCACGAAGTAGACCTCTCCATCGAGGTAGTCCTGCTGGTGGTCGGGGGATTGTTCTTCCTCATCTTCGGGGCGCTCCTGTTCATGATTGACAGGGGGATGCTTCCCTATAGCGAGGGGAGCATGTACGGACTCTTTGTCATCCTCGTCTCGATGCAGATCATCACGATGGGAAAGACCCCTTTTGGCGATCTTCTCCGTTCCTGGTTGGTCGTGATGATCGGCCTTTTCACGGCAATGCTCGGGACCCTTGCAATCTTTTACCCCGGATACCTGGCCGTGACGATCCGTGTCCTTGCGGGCCTGATCGTCCTTGTCACGGGAGTCCTCGGGCTGCTGCAGCTGTTCACTGCAAAAGACAAAGCCCGGGTGTGGATGAAGGTTCCCGGGATCCTGCAGCAGCTGACAATTGCGTGTATCCTGGTGTATGGGATCGAGATGGTGCTGGGGATTATCACGCTCCTTCCCGGCATCATCCCCACTCTGCTGACAGCCATCCTGTGTCTGATCTTTGGGGTGTCCCTCTTGTTCCTCGCCTGGTGCATCCATATGGTACACAGACAATACCCCCCGGGAGACGGGAAGGAAGCGACCACAACCCCTCCCTCACCGAGCGGATTCTGCCTGTTAAAAGAGGCCTCCCTGACCATGGGGAATACCTTCAATGCCTACCAGGGGGTGCTTATGATCCTCCTCGGGTTCCTTGTGCTCTTCATCACCCTGGGGATCTACCCCTCGTTCAATTCGGATGGCCAGATCGGGCTTCTGCTGGTACTCACTTCACTGCAGTTGCTTGCCCTCGGTCAGTTCGTCGGAAGCCAGGTGACCCGGTCCTGGCTGGTGGTTTCCTTCGGGCTGCTCTGTGCTTCGGCAGGTATTTTCTCGTGCATTGTCCCGGGGATCCTTGCCGGACTGATCCAGCCGCTCCTCGGGCTCCAGAACATCCTCACCGGGGTCCTGCTCCTTGGAACGCAGATCATAGCCCCGACCCTCTACGGAATACGACATCCCCCGGCAGAACCGGTAGTGCTTCCCCCGATCATAAAGCGGCTGTTTCTCGTCCTTGCGATCACCGGGATCGTGACCATCCTGTTTGGTATCAACACGATTGCACCAGTCCTGCTCCCAAACCTGCTCGGGATGATCGCGTATGCAGTCCTCATCCCGCTCCTCATCATCACCATGGGGCTCCTGACGCTGATTACCATTTCAGTTACCCAGAAACTCCAGCAGGGCGCTGAAACCGCGCCCTGAATCGTGATCATCCATCAGGAATATCCTCCTCCTTTTTCCTGTCAATCGTCAGAATCTCTCGCAGGGCACCGGGACCGCCTCCCGAAGTGGGCTCATTTACCAGGAATATTCCTTCCACATTTCCGGGGGGGGTGGAATGGAGGGAGGTCAGTCACCGCATGCTTTCCCGGATTTCGCAGACGACTGCTTCGAGAATTCTCTCGAAATCACCATCAGAACAACCGATCCGGATATCGGCATACTCCTCGTAGAGCGGGATTCTCTGGTCGTACATTTCGGAGAGACTCTGGCCCGGAAAAAGGACAATCCCCCTTGTCGTGATGTTCCCGAGCCTTCGCACCATCTCTTCAAAGGAGATAATCAGGTAAATGATGATACTTTTCGATTTCAGGTGTTTCATTGCCCGATCGCTGAGAACAACACTACCGCCCGTGGCAATCACCGTGTTGTCAGCATCCAGAGAGAGTGCCGTGTCCTCCTCGATAGCCAGGAATGCATCAATCCCTTCATCATCGATGAGTTCCTGCAGGAGTCTTCCGGTACGCTCCTGCATCACGATATCGGTATCGATAAAATTCATCCCAAGGCTTTTTGCAAGGATAACGCCTATGGTGCTCTTCCCGGCACCGGGCAGGCCGATAAGGATGATGGTTTTCATATGATTCCCGGATCTCCCTTTTCATTGATACTATCTTACCCGCAGTTTCACCCGGGTCATCATTACGGTTTCGTCTCATGGATAAATCCATGAGGTGATGAAGAGACAGAACCGGAAGGAAGGGAATGGGGAGATCATCCTCCTCCGCATCTTACCGATGCATCGGTGCTGCTGCCGCGGCTGCCGGATTGCCCCGTTCCAGAGCCAGCCTGCGGTTATGGGCATGGGCCAGAAGCATCTCTTCTGCCTCAGGATCGCTACTCACATACTTTCTCCAGAGGTGATCGTGAAATCCTTCGGGAACAATAATGAGCGCTTTTCGTTCAGCCACCCGGTCGAGGATGAAGGTTGCAGCGGAGTCAGCGGGAATGGCATCGCCGGGAACCTTCATCAGGGGATCTGCCTTCCCGAGCCGTTTCTCATAGATCGGGGTCGCCACAGGGCCGGGAAAGACAGTGGAGAAGTGAAGCCCTTTCTCGGCATATTCGAACCGCAGGCTCTCGGAAAGACCGGTAACCGCGAACTTCGTAGTATTGTAGAGAGCCTGCATCGGGTACGGAATAATTCCGCCGACAGATGAAACATTCACGATATGCCCGGATCCCTGCATGAGCATGATCGGCACGGCGGTATGCACTCCGTAGATCACACCCCAGAGGTTGGTATCGATCATCACCTTCCACTCTTCGAGCGTTGCTCTCTCGAACAATGCCATGAGAAGGATCCCGGCATTGTTGAAGAGCAGGTCCAGCCGGCCAGCTTCTGCAGCAGTCTGCTCGATCGCCCTCTGCACCTGTTCCTGTTTGGTCACATCCATGACAATGGTGTGTACCCTGTCTTTGAAGACGGAGAGTTTTGCTGCGGCATCTGCCCCTTTTTTTGAATCGCGTCCTGCCAGATAGACCGTTGCTCCCCGCTTCAGGAGCTCTTCGCTCAATGCGTACCCGATACCGGAGTTTGCCCCGGTCACAAGACAGATCTTGTCCCTGAAATAGTCGTTCCCGATCATATCGTCCTCTGTTCCCATTCGTTCATGTGAGTACTCGTGCCTGGGTGGTATCCAGGATGACCTGCCCCTCTGCCAGGATGGACTGGCCCTTCTTCTTCACGGGAAGAGCGGAGAGAGCCTTGATGATATGGTGCTGTCTTGGATTCTGCATCACGGACAGTTCTGTCCAGTGGAGGATGCCTGTTCCCGTGTGTACTTTCTCGAGCTCCATCCACTGCGGAAAATAGATGAACTGCGAGAGGTCGGCTCCCGGAGCCCCGACCTTGGGGATGTATCTCCATCCAATGAGATCAAGGGACCTGATCTGGTCTTTCATGCGTTCCAGGTCATTTCCCGTGACCGGGCTTTTCTCCTCGAAGGTCATCGAAAGGAACGTGTTTCCCTCATAGCTGATAGACGAGGCATAATGAGGCCGGTAGACATGCAGGTCCTCGATATCGGCAAATATTTTTGGGACCCCGGTCTGCTCCCGCCCGGTGAGGATGGGGGCCGTCCTGTTCTCCCACACGACCAGGGGATAGGCGGCATCGACGTGATCCCTCTTCCCGTTGAAACGGATAGGGACAGAGACCATTACCAGGTTGTAATGCCCCCCGCCCAGCCAGTTGATCTCGGTCAACTGGTTCAGGGCCACCTGCACTTCAGGGATACGGAGCTCCAGTTCTTCGGGGATATAGCGTTCGAGTTCTGCACGATCGGTCTCAAAGCTCACGCTCAGCATCGTTGCCCGTTGGCTCGCCTTATACGAAGTATCAAAGAGGTTGCCCCCAAAATGGGCGGGCATCAGATAGGTATGGTCTTTCTCTGGTCGAAACATAGTCACTCGACCAGCTATAACAGGTGAACCGATAAAAGGATATGTTATCTGTTCAACGGTGTGCATCTCATCGCTGCATACCCCATGGTTCCCGGAGGCAGAAAGCAGGAATAAGGTTTTTCATCAGACGTGCATTTCTGGTTTGCACCATGGCAAGTGCTGGTGAGGCGGGGTGCTCCCGGAGAAGGGGTTTACCCCCGATTAGGTCACCTCATCCCTCCCTCCCCGGTGGCTTCATCATCCCGAATGCAATCAGGAATCCAATGACCGCAAGGAGCAGCACAGCCGGAAAGATACCGAGGTAGCTCCCGGTGGTCGTCTCGACATATCCTGCGAGCTGGGGACCTGCGATCGCTCCAGCACCATACGCGAGAAACACGACCCCGTAACAACGGGGATAATCCACGGTTCCGAAATACGTTGCGGTGACGGTCGGTGCAATGGCAAGCCAGCCGCCAAGGCATCCCCAGAGCAGGGCGAAGGCAACGATATACCCCGCAGGTACCGGCCACTGCCACATCACGAGACCGGCCAGTCCGATCAGGACAAATGAGAGCATGGCGGTGTTCCGGGGATTGATCCGGTCGGTAAGAATCCCGAATACCGGCCGCCCTCCGCCATTGAAGAGGGCAAAGAACGCCACGAGCGTGGTGGCAAGCCCGGTCTCCAGGTGTACCAGATCGGTCCCGACTGGTTTTGCGATCGAGACCGCCATCAGGCCGGCAACACTGCCGATGAAGTAGCAGAGCCAGAGGCCGTAAAAGGCCGGGGTCCTGACCATCTCCGCTCTGTTGCAGTCGCACGCCACATGCCCTCTTTCACCGTGAACCGGGGCTTTCCAGCCCCGCGGTCTCCACCCGGAAGGGGGGAAGGTGAGGGGGAGCGCCATCGGGACCGTGATCAGGAGAATTCCTATGCCAAAGAAGAGGAAGGTGGTCATGACATCGTAAGCATCAATGAGGAACCCTGCCAGGTTCGCGGTCAGGACCGCAGAGAAGCCGACTCCAAGCACTGTCATCCCGACTGCAAGCCCTCTCCTGTCCGGGAACCACCGTGCAGCAACAGCAATCGTTGCTCCATAGGCGATGCCGACACCGATACCACCGATCACCCCGAATACAAGGGTGAGCATCATCAGGGAGGTTGCAGTCGAGGCCAGCAGCCAGCCGAGCCCACAGAAGATTCCCCCGATCATGGTAACCATCCGCGGCTGGAGTTCCTCAACGTATCTGCCGGTAAGGAGCATCGTGATTGCAAAAACCGCAATGAATACTGAGAATGGCATCAGCACATCGTTGACCGTTACTGCCTGTCCAAGCCCCAGGGAAAAATATGCGATGAGGGGCTCGACAAAGACACTCCACGAGTAAAGGGTGCCGAGGCAGAGGTTGATGACCATGCCAAGGATCACAAGCACCCATCTCCCTTTTTCCGGGGCCATGTCGAGCGGGAACCGGTGTTCGCCAGGAGTGCCTCGTTCCTCTGTATGGAGTGCCATACAGGAGAGCCGTTGGTGACGGGACCAGATAACGATATCCCTGGAATATTTTTCCCCCTGGTCCCCGGCCGTTCTTCCTGTAATGCCCTGCCCTGCTCAAGGGAAGGGATCATTCAGTGTTCAGAAGGAGTGTTGAGAAGGGGTCATCCGGATTCCAGGATCCTGTCCCTTCCTCATAGAAGGGTGAGGCAGAGTTGAGTATCCCGAACTTATCCAGAAACCTGTTGTTCCGAAAAAAGCGTGGTCGCTCTCCAGCATCGTCCAGCACTACACCATAAAAGGGGCTGAAAGATGATAGCCTGCATGCCCTTCCTTACCCTGACTTCCTTGTCGAGGACAGCATGCTTTCTTTTGGAACAGCCTTTGGATGATGCCAGACACCTTCCCTGTGATGGTATAGTGCGATCTGCAGGAGGGGTCCTCGCAGGAAAAAAATGAGAGAGTCCCTTTTCAGATCGAATACCGGATGAGCGGGGTGGAGTGTTCATCCATCAGATAAAGGATGCCATCGCTCGTTACCTCGTAGGATGCCACCGAAGGCAGGAGGGCAAGGTAGTCCTCCTCCTGGTCCATGACACCGTATGCAATGCAATACTTCTCCGTTGTTACCAGCGGTTCGCTGATTGAGATCGTGGTCCCGCTGCTGGTGGTGTACGTGCCGTTGTATGCGTTACAACCGGCCGATCCTGTGAGGGTTCCATCAGTGCCAAAGAGGGCGGTTACCTCCGTATCCAGGTTGGCAGGCATGTTCGCTCCCGATTCCATTCGGTACAACTGGAGGATCCAGGGAATACCTGCGATAGGAAGAGAAGATTCCTGGGATGCTGACCGGTCATAGATAAGAAGGACGGTCCCTTTGAGATCATAGAAGGTGAGACGTTCGCCATCGATGGTGAACCGTTCTGCTGCCTTGAGATTTGAAAGGTAGATCGTCTCCTGGTCCGATACTCCGATGGGACTACTGCATTCGTTCTTCGCGACCGCAGGTTTACCTACCGCGATCCTGTCACCGCTGACCTGGTAGGTGACGACATAACGGTTACACCCTGCAGATCCAAAGCCCAGGCCCGATTCGGTGAAGGTTGTCGTGATGGTGGTCAGAGGGACCATGCTCGTCCCCCTCCCCTGGGCAAGGATTGAGACAAGGGTCCAGGTCCCGGTAAGGGTGGTCTCCTCTGGCATGGTTACCGGCATGGCTGTAGTAGGCAACGGGGTGACCGGTACTGTCTGCGGGGATGGTGTTGTGCAGCCTGCAACAAGTATTCCGACAATGAGAGCACCAATAACAAGGATAACAGCATTATCGTTCATGGGTAACAGCTTATCGTCGTCTCTTAATAGTATTTCTCTCTTTAACGGCGAATCTCCCGGAATATTATGATGGATAAAGGCCCTGGCAGCGGATAGCCGTTGTTCCTCCCACCGGATAATTCTTGGGTCAGGTTTTTTACCCGGGGGATGATAATGTGATGCTGACGGTTCCCATCAGGCAGTAGTGTATTGATACCATGAAGCGACGGAAGATGGCAGTGAGCAGCCTTGACAAACCTATTGTGGATCTTGCCATTGGCGTTAACCATAGGATCCTTGCACTCTGGGCTGCTGATTGTGCAGAGCGAGCCCTCCCCCTCTTTGAAGAACGATATCCTGGAGACCCTCGTCCCCGGAGAGCGATTGAAGCACTCCGGGAGTGGGTCCGTAGCGGGGTGTTCAGGATGGCGGATGTGCGGAGAACTGCCCTTGACGCCCATGCTGCAGCCCGTGATGTCCAGGGGTATGATGCGGCCCGCTCTGCTGCCCGTGCTGCCGGCCAGGCGATGGCAACCGCCCATGTGCCAACACATGCCATCGCTGCTGCGATATATGCCGCAACCGCGTTCAGGGATGCTGCTGCCACCGGGGATGAGGAGGGCGCCACACTGAGAGAACGGGAGTGGCAGTATCACCACCTCATGGAATTAATCGGGAAATCGGGATCCTGATACTTCGGATACCGGATGACACAATGACCAATTCCGGAAGAGAGAATCACGGTCACATATCAAGCGAAGAGCAGTTCCTCTCTTTTTTTCTTGCGACCGGGAATAGTAACATAATCAAGGATGATCCACCAGTGTGTGGATTATTTCATGGATGCGGTGCTTTCCGTCATCCCCTGGAATCTGGAGGGGAACGTGTTAGACGGGAGACACTCAAACGGGGAGGAATTCATTGGCAACACAGAGCGGTTCAAAAATTGCGGTGGTTGCCGCCATTGCCGGGAACCTGATCATTGCGATCATCAAGTTTATTGCTGCAGCAATTACCGGGTCATCGGCGATGATATCTGAGGGGATCCATTCACTTGTCGATACCGGGAACGGATTACTCGTGCTTCTCGGGATGAAAAAAGCCCGGCAGCCTGCTGATCAGAGCCACCCGTTCGGCTACGGAAAATCGCTCTACTTCTGGACCCACATTGTCGCAGTCTCCATCTTTGGTATCGGAGGGGGCATGTCGCTCTATGAGGGCATTTCCCATATCCGTCATGTTGCGCCCGCAGCCGAGATGGGTGACCCTGCGGCAGCCTATATTGTCCTTGGCATTTCGCTCCTTGTGGAGGGGGGATCCTTTACCGTAGCCCTCAAACAGTTCCTCCATGCAAAGGGGGACCTGGGCGCCTGGCAATTCATCAGGCAGTCGAAAGATCCCAGTCTCTATACCATCGTCCTTGAGGACAGCGCTGCAATGCTCGGGCTGATCTTTGCTTTCCTTGGGATCTTCTTTGGTCACCTCCTGAACAATCCATATCTCGATGGTATTGCCTCAATAGCAATCGGCCTGTTGCTGATGAGCGTTGCCTGGATTCTCGCATCACGGACCATGGGCCTGCTGATGGGGGAGGGGGTGAATCCCGAACAGCTTGCGGACATCCGGCGGCGCGTTGAAACGGACCCTGCAGTCGAACGGGCGGGAGATATCCTGACGATGTACCTGGGGCCCCATGATCTGCTGGTGAATATGGGGGTATGTTTTGCTGAAGGCACCACGGCTGAGCAGATGCACGAGTCGATACGCCGTATCGAGGCAGATCTCCGGAGTGCCTACCCGGAGACCAATCGCGTCTACATCGAGGCCGAATCGCTGCCGACAGGCCTCTCTTGGAATGGGGAGGAGCGCTGCAGGAGCAGGGATAGTTGATCCTCTCCTCTCTTTCCGGATAGCACAGTCTTTTTTGATATCACTGCCGAATTCCTGAGCTACTTGTACCTGCCTGACCGGGAATCGATCCAGGTGCAACAGGATGAAGTCCATGCAGTACCGGACTGTGCCAAAGAATGGTGATCGCCTGTCCACCCTGGGATATGGTACGATGCGGCTTCCTACACGGATGGGGAGGATCGATGAGGAGCGAGCAATACGCCAGATCCGGAGTGCCATCGATAGCGGAGTGAACTACATCGATACTGCTTCTCCCTACCATGGCGGTGAGAGCGAACAGGTGGTGGGCAAAGCCCTTGCCGACGGGTATAGGGAAAAGGTGCTCCTTGCTACCAAGCTCTCCCCCTGGGAAGTCCGGACACGCGGAGATATGGACAGGATTCTCGGAGAACAACTGGAAAAACTCCGGACCGGTTGCATTGATTATTACCTCCTCCACTCGCTTGATGCCATCCAGTGGAAGAAACTCTGGGATCTTGGGGCCCTGGAATTCCTTGACTCGGCATGTGCATCGGGGAGGATACGGAATGCCGGCTTCTCTTTCCATGGCGATCTCGGGACGTTTCGTGAGATCATCGATGCCTATCCCTGGATATTCTGCCAGATCCAGTACAATTTCCTTGACGAACAGAACCAGGCAGGGACCGAAGGTCTCCGGTATGCAGCATCGAGGGGGATTGCAGTGATGGTGATGGAACCGCTCCGGGGCGGCATGCTTGCCCGTAATCTCCCGTCAAAGATAAGGCAGGAATACGCACGGTCCCCTGCCCGGCGTTCAGCTGCTGCCTGGGCAATACGCTGGGTCTTAAACCACCCCGAAGTGACGGTTGTCCTGTCAGGGATGAACGACGAGGGGCACATCGCTGAGAATCTGAAGACCTGCAACGATGCGCTCCCCGGATCGATGAGCGATGAGGAGCTGGAGACGATCAGGAACGTGGCGGGACTGTACAACCGTCTTACAAAGGTGGCATGCACCGGCTGTTCGTACTGCATGCCCTGCCCGTTCGGGGTGAATATCCCGTACTGCCTCTCCTTGTACAATGACTACTATCGGGGAGATTCCCGACTCATCACCCGGGGGTGGTATGGGATGCGGCTTATGGGCGGCCAGGGCGGGGGACGTGCCGATGCTTCACTCTGCCGTAACTGCTGGAGGTGCGCCCAGGTCTGCCCCCAGAAGATTCCCATCCCTGATGAGCTGAAAAAAGTCAACCGGACGCTTGGGGGAATTCGTACCCAGCTCATGCTCCCTTTCATCAGGATGATTCTCCGAAGGAAAAAAAATGAATGACCCAAAAGAGCCTTTATATCCTGGAACAAAGGGACGGTATCACGTGAAGATAGTGAGAATCGTATGATCAGGAAGGATAAGCCCGTCACAGTGAGGGGAGAAACCCGGGCAGTTGATGCGTATATCAGTACCTTTCCCGCCGACATCCGCGTGATCCTCGAACAATTACGAAAGGTAATCCATGAGAGTGCACCTGGTGCACAGGAAGCGATCAGATATGGCATACCCACCTTCATGTTCCATGGCACTCTCGTGCATTTCGGAGCGTTTGAGCAGCATATCGGGTTCTATCCCACTCCCTCTGCAATCCGGGCTTTTGAGGAGGAGTTGAGACCTTATCCCCATGCAAAGGGCTCGATCCGGTTTCCCCTTGACAAAGCGATCCCCCTTGACCTTGTCAGGAAGATGGTCCGGTTCAGGGTGGAAGAGAACCTTGCCCTGGCAAAAGCGAAGGGATGATATCCTTCCCCTTTCATAACCGGAAGAGTGATAGCGAGGGTTGGGACAGAGGGGTGATCGGATTGGACACCGGGGAGGGGAACGATCGCTGATGCAGACCGGATTTGGCTGGATCGAAGTGGGAAAGAGAACCTACCCCCATGATATCATCATCCATACCGATGGTTCGGTATCGAAGAGGAAGAAGAAGGTCTCCAAGGGGATGAAAGGAGACTATGGTCATACTCCTCTTTCAGAATTCAAGCTCGGCTTTCTTGAGCGATGAAAAACCCGAAGTGGTGTATATCGGGACCGGGCAGTATGGCAGTCTTCCCGTCACGGCTGAAGCAGAAGAGATCCTCTCTTCATTTATCACCGTGCTCCTGCCAACCAGCGAGATCATCCGCGTAATTGAGGAAGAAAAGCGATCGTTTGTGGCTCTCCTTCACATCACCTGCTGAGTATGACTTTATCCCTATTGGGATAACACCCCATGAGGCTCGTGCTGGTGGGCATACCATGCGGGTCAATCACCACTCGCCTTTCTGGATCAGGAAGAGTTCCTGGTCGCAGACAATACGCTCTGGCCATTTCCAGGCCTTGCGGCACCTCGCGATCTGGCAGGAAAATCCAGAGGGACCGGGATTGGACCGGAGCGTCCTTTTTTGGGGGTCTGCCGACGTAATCTCAGCCCGTCGCAGCCGATGTAAATCCAATTAATAGGGGTTCTTATGACTCAAATGAGCCTCTGAATCCCTCAATCCTCCAAAAGATTTTTATTTATTGAAATTATTACCATTGAACGATTTAAATGACGGGGAAATTATCGATATTATTTATAGCAATGGCAGTGCTGGGACTCTTTATCATCCCTGTACTGGCAGAGGATACAGTAACCCTCACCCTCCCAGAAGGTCAGTACTACCTTGGGGATGAGATCCCCCTGATGGGGAGCAGCACAGGGGGCACCACGGTCTACCTTCTCTTCACCGGGCCGGGTCTTCCTCCCGAGGGAGCTCCCCTGCATAATCCGAATGTCTCGGTATATGGCGGGGGATGGACCACGACCACGGTTCTCGCCGACAATAGCTTTGGGTATCTCTGGAAGACCGAGGGTCTCACCCTCTCAGAAGGAACCTACACGATTTATGCGGTATCTGGTCCAAAACCGATAACCAACCTCGAAGACACATCGCATGGGAGCATTGTATTACCCCTCGCATCTCCTCCCCTGACCCTTTCGGTCTCTCCCGCAATCATCAAACCGGGTCAGGAGATCGCTCTCAGTGGCGTTGTGCAGGGCACACCGTCACCGGGTGTCCTGATCTGGATCTTCGGTGAGGAATTCACCAGTGTCGTCTCAGCGCCGATCCATGGGAACGGGACCTATCAATACCTCATCCCTGATTCCACTACAGCAGGGATGGCTACGGGAGAATACCATGTACTGGTCCAGCACCCCATGGGGAATGACATCTTCGATGTGATCCGCCAGGGTGACGCCGTTATCGGGACTTCCCCGGTCCCGGGAGCCACCCTTTTCACCTTGCAGGGTGAAGGGAGCCTGACGGGCGAGGAAGCAACACAGGCACTGGCCGCTGCACTGGATAACGCGGCGATTGATGATGTCTATCGTGAGGCAGTCTTTCAGGTTACCCCGAATCCTCCGAACCTCCCCCATGCCTTCTATGGAAACGTTACCATTGATGGCTCACCCGCTCCTGTGCAGACCACTATATCGGTACAAGTAACAGGCGGGATTGACGCGGTCAATTATCTCGTCACCACAGAGGAAGGCATCTACGGAGGACGCGATGAAGACGCACCGAAGCTGATTGTCCAGGGGATTATCGAGAATGGTGCCCCAGTATCGTTTTATGTCGATGGAAGGCGTGCAGAGGTCTCTGATGTTGCCTCTGGTAGCACCTGGCAGATGACGTACCCGTTCATTGCCGGCGCAGTGACCGATCTCTCCCTGCGAATACAGGATGAACAGCCCGACTCCTATGTGATCACCGCATCTTCAGGACCTGGTGGTTCGATCACACCAGTCGGGCTTATCGCGGCAGCGCCTGGAAGCTCGGTGAACTTTACCATCGCTGCAGATGACGGATACGCGATCCAGTCGGTCCTTGTTGACGGGA
>JAAYWH010000051.1 GCA_012516785.1 Methanomicrobiales archaeon | reverse complement strand
GTTACATGGGCCAACAACGGTCAGGTTCACCTGATAACTACCTGGCGCCGTGTAGGTATGACTTGTGTTCCGCAGGGTTGAATTGGTTCCGTCACCGAACTGCCATGCCCAGCTCGTTGCGTTGAGGGACAGGTCCGTGAAGGTGACATTGAGGGGGGCTTCTCCGTCTGTGGGGGTCGCATTAAAGTCTGCGACCGTCACAGGGATAGGATTCAGGGTGACCTGTTTTGAAACCGAAGAGTTCCGTGGGCTCCCATCGAAACAGACATTCTGTACTGTCAGGTTGACGGTGTAGGTGCCTGCATTCAGGTACGTATGATCCGGATTCTGTGCACTGGAAGTGGCACCGTCGCCGAACTGCCATGCCCAGCTGGTGGCATCGGTTGAGGTATCGGTGAAGGTGACATTGAAGTCACAGGCATTGGTGGAGAACGTGAAACCGGCCTTCGGATAAGGACAGCAGTCCCCGTCTTTCAGCGCCGTGATAAATCCACCCTCTTCCTTTGGCAGGAATGCAGACGGGTATGGAACACTTGCCGGGAAATCGGTCGACCTCGTGAGTCCTACGATGTATACTCCACAGTTATTGTCGACAGCAATTGCATATCCTTCGTCCTTGCCGTTCCCGCCAAGGTAGCTGAGGAGTTCCGGGGTCTTCTGTCCCGGGACAAATTTGGCAACAAAAGCGTCAGATTGTCCCCCGAATTTCGGCTGGAATGCATTTATTGTCTCGAGGTTGGTATCCTTGGTGAATCCGGCGATATACACATTGCCGAAGGTATCGATTGCTATTCCTCTGCCCTCATCAGCAACGGGACCGGTCAGGTAGGTGGACAAAGAGAGTGCATTGCCCGCAGGAACGAGACGGGTATAGAACGAACTCCGCATTCGGGAGCTGGGAGCCTGATAGAATGCATCCTTTACCGGGAAATTATTGGACTCTGTCAGACCTGTCAGGTGGGCATAGGTATCTTTGTCAACTGCGATGGCACGTCCGGCATCCTTTGCGGTTCCTCCCAGGTAGGTGGAATAGACAATGGCGTCTTCTGCTGTATCCACCTTCGTGATGAATGCATCACTCCAGCCGCCCAGTTTTGACTGGAATGCACCCTTCAGCGGGAAATTATTCGAAAACGTTTCACCGGTAATGTACGCAGCTCCCGTTCCGTCAACATCGATCCCATAGCCGATATCATTCAGGGTCCCCCCATAATAACCGGAGTACGAAAATTGGGTTCCGGGGCTGTTTACCTTCACAATAAACGCGTCAGCGTTTCCTGCCAGCGCAGTATTCTGGGATCCGTGATTGACCGGGAATGACTTCGACTCCGTACTACCTGTTATAAAGGCATTATTTTGCGAATCAAGAGTGATACCGTATCCGTAATCGTTCCCGGTTCCCCCGACATATGTGGAATAGACAAACGAGCTCCCGTCAGGGTTCAGCTTCACGACAAAGGCGTCATTCTTGCCGGCGTTCGCTGACTGGATGGCATTGACAACCGGGAAATCTACTGAATCGGTCGACCCGGTGATATACGCATTGCCATTCGTGTCAACTGCTATGGCGTTTCCGGCATCGTACCCTTTACCTCCGATATAATTGAGGTATTCTGGTGCGGTTCCCAGAGGATTGATTTTTACAACGATTGCATCGGTGCCTCCACTGATGGATCCGTAGGGATCAAGCACTTCGGGGAAGGTAACTCCGGCAACATACGCATTCCCCTGGATATCCGCTGCAACCCCGTTTGCACTCGCAAATCCAACCCCTCTCAGGTAAAGACTATACTTGATCTCGGGATCGATGATCAGGTCTTTTCCCTCGTCGTAATCTCCGATTCCGAATCCCACGGTATCATCGGACAGGATAAGGTAGGAGGCAGGGATTACCACGATATGTCCATCAATCTCCTGGTAGCAGTAGGGTACACTCTGGGTGAGTATTCCTACATCGGTCTGTATGTGGAGATCACCATTCGGTGCCACCGTCAGCCCCGAATGGCCGGTATACACCGTTTTAATTGAGGCAGGGTCAGATCCCGGCTTTACCAGGAAACTGCTCTTTATGGCACCGGTTTTCCCTTCATAGGTGAGATCGATACCCGGATACAGGTCCGGATAGGCAATTGCCTCGTACGTCCGGACTCCGGTAATCCATTGTGAGGGATCGCCTTTCATGAAATTTACCCTGCAGGGAAGGGGGTCGATTCCATAAACACCGGTATTTTCCGGAGCACCCTCGTAGGTAAATCCGATCGTTGAGGAGGCAAACTCATCGTTAATCGTCCGGATTACCCGTATGGTCGCTCCATCACCGGTAAAGTAGACAAGCCCCCCATTCGAGATGACCTCAAACCGGACATCTCCGCTTATCTGACCTTTATTCTCGATGAAAAACAGCGGTTGTGAGGCGATCAGGTCCTCATGGTCAACATCAGACAACGTTGGTGCAGTGTTGGATGCAGAAGCATCCCCTGCGGCAAAGGCAGGGATGACTCCTGCTAGGAGCACCAAAAGTACGAATAACAGCGGGATCTCTTTTTGTCTCATAAAAACCCTTAAATTCAGATGAAGAATTCATATGATATAAAACTTTCCTATAAAAAGCGCTATTTCGACTGCTTTTTTCCCCAGCAGCGATTTAAGCTGACATTCTTTTCTGCACTCTGTTATTTCCTTCATCATAATGGATATGTTGTCCCAGGGCTCAGTATACTATCACAACAGCATTGATTTACGGAGATATCACGGCGAACGGGATCTCACTATTCTGAGAAGGATACGGGAAAAAAATGGAAGGGGCCGGGCGGATCTTTGCAGGAGAATATTCAGGGGCACGATATGCCCGCGCCGATTTGGCGGGGGAATCTCCTGCTCTTATCACCCCCGGCGGCATGGTATGCCGCCTGCTCTTTGTGGCAGGAACCCTGACAGAGAAAGCGATACCCGGCGGTGAGACGGTCTATGCACGGGTGGCTGATCCGACCGGTGTTTTTGAGATCCGGAACATCCGGCCTGATGCAGGCCTGAAAGCAGCGCTCTCATCAATCGAGATACCTTCCTTTGTGACCGTGGTTGGGTATGCCCGGATCACAACCAATGATGATGAGCCGGTTCCTTACCTCGAACTGATCGATCTGAAGGAGGTCGATCGCACCACCAGGGACAGCTGGATTATCAGGACGTCAGAGCTCACCATCGAGCGGCTCTCCCGGATGAAGGAAGCACTCGCATCAGGGAAAGGAAGCCCCGAAGTCCTCTGTGCGATGTCACAATTCAATACGAGTACCGCATCAGTCGGGATGCTCGCGGACATGGTATCCAGGGGACTGGAACAGGTTGCCGAACGATCGCTACCTGGGGAAAGAGGTGCTGAAATAAGGGAAAAGGTCCTCTCGATTATCAGGGATTCTGCGGGGAAGAGAGGAGTGCCGTTTGACGAGCTGGTCACCCTTGCTGGAAAAGCCGGGATCCCGGAGACGATGGTGAGAGATGTTGTCCGTGTCCTGCTCGAAGAAGACGAATGTTACCAGCCTGCCCGGGACGTTTTCAAGCCTCTATGATACTCGAATTTCTGAGCCAGGGACCAGCACTCCTCGTCAAAGGGAGGAGGAATGTTCTTGTCGTTGCCGACCTCCACCTTGGCATCGAATCGGATCTCGACAGGCATGGTATCCATTTCAGGAGCAGAACACGGGAGCGGTGCGAACGCCTTGAGACCTGCATAAGGGAGACCCTCCCCGATCTCCTCCTCCTGCTCGGTGACCTGAAACATGCCATCCCTTTCCCCTCAAAGCAGGAACAGCGCGAGATCCCTGAATTTATCGCACATCTCCGTTCCCTTGTTCCTCTCGGGATTGTCCCCGGGAACCATGATGTCGCCATTGAGCAGTTCTTTGAGCCGGGGGAGCTGCTGGCAAAGGAGGGGGTGATCATCGATGGCACGGGATATGTACATGGCCATATGTATCCTGATGTGTCCCTTGCAGGAATGCTGATCATTGCCGGCCATCACCACCCGATGGTCTCTCTCAGGGATGAAGTGGGATGCTCTCTCCGCTCTCCCGCCTATCTCTTTTCACTCCTCAATGATGGTTGCATTGGATTTCCTGTCCGGGAAGGGGGAGCAGAGAGCCGGGTCCTTTTTATGCCCTCGTTCAATGAGCTGACCGGGTACGATGTTACGAGGACCATGAAAGAACCGTTCAGCCCGCTCTCCCGGTGTAGCAGCCGGGAATCATCCGAGGTTCTCCTGCCCGATGGCACCTTTCTCGGACCTCTCAGGGCACTGGAGGGATATGAGCCCGATCAGGAACCTTGACGAGAGGATTCTGGCCTGCATCCGGTCGCGGGGCTTTGAGGAACTCTCCGAGATCCAGAATCGTGCAATACCTCTTGTGGCCTCCGGCCGGAACCTCATCCTGATTGCGCCTACCGGGACGGGAAAGACAGAGAGCGCCATGATCCCGGTCTTTGACCAGATGCTCAAGGAGAGAACCGGAGGGTTTACGACCCTTTACATCACGCCGCTCCGTTCCCTGAACCGCGATATGCTCCAGCGGCTCTCCTGGTGGTGCGGCGAACTCGGGATATCCGTTGGGGTCAGGCATGGGGACACAAAGAATGCCGAACGGAGAAAACAGGCATTATCCCCCCCGGACCTCCTCATCACCACCCCGGAGACGCTGCAGGCACTGTTCATGGGAAAGGTGCTCCGGAAGCACCTGAAGAATGTCAGGCACGTGGTGATTGACGAGATCCATGAACTGGCAGGGAGCAAAAGGGGATCACAGCTCTCCATTGCCCTGGAACGTCTTGTCGCCCACGCAGGCGAATTCCAGAGGATCGGGCTCTCGGCTACCGTCGGGAATCCCGATGAGATGGGACGGTTCCTCTGCGGGAAGAGGGATTTTTCGGTGGTGGAAGTCCCTGTCACCAAGCGTCTCCAGATCACGGTTGAGTGTGCGGGTGACAGCTTTGAGCGTCAGGCGGAGTGGGTCTCTGATACCATCGACCGGTTCGGTTCGACCCTGATCTTTGTCAATACAAGAGTGACTGCCGAAGCCCTTGGCCATCAGCTCTTCTCCCGGGGGGATGTTGAGGTGCACCATGGATCCCTCTCACGGGAGATCAGGATCGATGCAGAGGAGCGGTTCAAGGCGGGGGCGATAAAAGGGCTGATCTGCACGTCATCCATGGAACTCGGGATCGATATCGGGCATATCGAGCATGTCATCCAGTTTGGCTCACCACGGGAGGTCTCCCGCCTGGTCCAGAGAATCGGCCGGGCCGGGCATCAGCTGCATGCCGTATCCAGGGGTACCATCCTTGCACTGGGATTCGATGATCTGCTCGAGTCCCTGGTCATTGCAAGGCGGGCAAAGGCCGGCGAGGTTGAAGACGTCATCCCGCCCAGGAACCCGGCCGATGTCCTGGCAAACCAGGTTGCAGCCCTGGCCGTTGAATACGGGCATATCCCGAAAGAAGCGGTCACGGCCATCCTTGAAAGGACGTATCCCTTTTCCAGCTGCCGGGAACTCCTCGATGAGGTGTGTGCCCAGATGGCAGAACACCGGCTGATACGGCTTGAGGGAGACACCATCTGCACGACCATGAGAGCACGGCGCTACCTTGCCGGAAACCTGTCGATGATCCATGATGAGAAGAAGGTCCATGTCTTCGATATGGTCTCCAGGAGGACCGTCGCTACTCTTGACGAATCGTTTGTGGTGGGATCGATCTACACTGGTGCGGTCTTCATCACGAAAGGGCAGCTCTGGAGGGTCCTTGACATGGATGAAGGGCGGATCACGGTCGAGCCGGCACGACGGGTCAAGGGAGAGCTGCCTTCATGGGAAGGTGAGCAGATCCCTGTTCCGTTCGGGATTGCACGTGAGGTGGGGGCGCTCAGGCGAAGCCGGCATTTTGCCGCATATCATACTGATCAGGAGGTGTCCCGTTTTGCTGCCGGATTCCTTTCTGAAATGGATAAGAACCGGAGCCGTGTTGCAACCGACCGGATGATCGTTCTCGAGGATTCCGAAGAAGCGGTGATCTGCAATATCTGCGCAGGTCATAAGGCAAATGAAGCGCTGGGGCGGGTGATCTCGGTCCTCCTCTCAGCCCGGTTCGGGACTACGGTGGGAATCGAGATCGATGCATACCGGGTTCTGCTCTCCCTGCCCCCTTCAGTCAGAGCATCCGATGTCAGGGAGATTATCGCCGGACTCGAGCCGGAACACGTCGGAGGGATCCTCCAGCTCGCCATGAAGAGGACCACTCTTTTTAAGTGGAAACTGGTCCAGATCGCAAAAAAATTCGGAGCCATCGATCCCGATGCGGATTATGAACGGCTCAGCACCTATAAGCTCACCGAACTGTTCGAGAATACCGTTGTCCAGAAAGAGGCATACCGTGAACTCTTCTCTGCATACATGGATGTGGATTGCGCAGCTCACCTCCTGTCGCTCGTAAGGCAGGGGGATTGTGCCATCGAACTCGCACGGCTGAGCATCCTGGGTGCCCAGGGACTTTTCTCTTCGAGGGATCAGATCGCCCCCCCCACTCCTGACCAGGCGGTGATCAGCACCCTCCGGCGCAGGATCGATCAGCAGGAGATCGTGCTCGCCTGCATGAACTGCCGGAAGTGGAAGAGCCACACGGTTGCAGGAAGGGTCCAGGAACAGCCGGTCTGTCCGAGATGCGGGGCCCGGCTGATCGCCGTCCTGAAACCATACGAGGAACCGCTGCTCGCCCTTGCGTCAAAGAAGGAGAAGACGAGCGAGGAGAAAGCGGTCGAAGCAAGGCTGGTACGAAATGCCAACATCGTCCTTTCCGGGAGAAAAAAGGCGGTACTGGCCCTGGCCGGAAAGGGGATAGGTCCCGAACACGCCTCCCGGATCCTCGCCACCCTCACGGAAGGGGATGCCTTCTACAAGGAGATCCTGAAGGCGGAACGGAACTATATAAGGACCCGGAGATACTGGTAGATCAGAGGATACTTCCGAGTTTCTGTTCGAGGATATCAAGGCCCCGTTTGACATCCTCGAGATTCTTGCCACCTGTCAGGATGATCTTTCCTGATGAGAAGAGCAGGGCTACGATCTTCGGATCGTGGATCCGGTACACAAGCCCCGGGAACTGTTCCGGCTCATACTCGATGCTCTCGAGGTTAAGGGTGATGACCACTCTGTTCAGGTTGATGTACTTCCCGATGTCGTACGAACAAACGATATTCGTGACAGCAACGCGGGGGCTGTCATAGGTCTTGACACCTGCCTCCTTGAGTGATTGGATGATAATCGCCAGACCTTTTTCAAGAGATTTCTTATCCCTGATCCCGGTCAGCACCACTTTGCCTGATGAGAAGATGAGCGATGCGCTTTTCGGATCCTCCATGCGGAAGACAGCGCCGGGAAATCTCTTGGTGTTGAGCTCGCAGTTCGCCACCTTTTGTGCAACTTCTGCGAGATCGATGGAATCGGCAATGGCACCTGATGCGACGATATTCTCTATTTTCAGGGAATCGTATCTCTTATCGTCCATTGATCAGTACATGCAGTGTAGACCACTATAATACTACTGGATTACCCCGAAAGAGGATGTTTGGTCATTGAGTGAGCGAATAAGAAAAGGCAGATTCATCTCCTTTCATCTCCAACATTTTTGACGTTTTATGGCTGAAAGAAGCACTGGTGCAGCGGCGTATGAGGAACTCTGCAGGACGTTCCGGATCGAGGTGCCGAAACAGTATAATTTTGGATTTGATGTGATCGATGCATGGGCTGACAAGGATCGGAACAAGCTTGCCATGATCTGGGTGAACCAGGAAGGAACCGAAAAGAAGTATTCCTTCAGGGATTTGAAAAATCTCTCCAACCAGGCGGCCAATATCCTGATCAAGTATGGTGTCCAGAAAGGCGATCGCGTGCTGATCATGCTCCCCCGGATCCCTGAGTGGTGGATCTTTGTGATCGCCCTCATCAAACTCGGTGCGGTGCTCTGTCCCTGTCCCACCATGCTGACGCCAAAGGACATCAAGTACCGACTGAATGCTGGGACCTTCCGGATGATCATCACCAACCTTGAGAACTCAGCCAAAGTGGAGGAGGTGGTGACCGAATGTTCGACGCTGACATGCCGGTTCCTTGTCGACGGTGAACGACCGGGCTGGGTCAGCTTCCCTAAAGAGCTGGTCTATCCTGCCCCGGTGTCATTCCGTTCGGTCAGTATGCCGACTGGAAAAAAGACGCTTGCGAGTGACCCGATGCTGATCTACTTCACCTCTGGTACCACGGGTGAACCGAAGATGGTCCTCCACAACCACAGCTACCCGCTCGGACACCTCGTCACGGCGACATTATGGCAGGATGTCGGTGAGAACGATGTGCATTTCACCTCATCGGATACCGGGTGGGCCAAATGCGCCTGGGGCAAGATCTTCGGCCAGTGGATCGCCGGGGCCTGTATCTTTGTCTATGATGTGAGGGGCAAGTTCAAGGCGACTGAACTCCTTCCGCTGCTTGAGAAGTATGAGATCACCACGTTCTGTGTTCCCCCTACCATATACCGGATGCTGATCCTCGCAGACCTCGAGAAGTTTGACCTGCGCGAACTCCGCCGCTGTACCAGTGCCGGCGAGCCGCTCAATCCGGAAGTGGTCAGGGTCTGGATGGAGGGGACCGGCCGGACCATCTCCGAGGGGTATGGCCAGACCGAGACGGTCTGCTGTATCGGCACATTCCGGGGTATGGAGACACGACCCGGGTCAATGGGAAGGCCGGCGCCGGGATGGCACATAGAGCTCCATGATGACGAAGGGCGGCCGGTCGAGCAGGGAGAGGAAGGACGGATCGCTATCAGTATCGATCCCCGCCCGGTCGGCCTCTTCGTGGAGTATGTAAACAGCCCTGAAGCGAATGCTGCCTCGTTTGTACACGGATTCTATTATACGGGGGATAAGGCTACCATTGATGCCGAAGGCTACTTCTGGTTCGTCGGGAGGAATGATGATATCATCAAGAGCTCGGGTTACCGGATCGGTCCTTTTGAGGTGGAGAGTGCCCTTCTCGAGCATCCGGCAGTCCAGGAATCGGCGGTGGTCGGGTCTCCCGACCTTATCCGGGGAGTCATCGTCAAGGCGTTCATCGTTCTCAAACCAGGGTATCAGCCATCGGAAACCCTGATCCGTGATATCCAGTCGCATGTTCGGAACTCCACCGCTCCTTACAAGTATCCCCGTGCGGTCGAGTTTGTCCCTGATCTCCCCAAGACCCTGTCCGGGAAGATACGCCGAAATGAGCTCCGGCAGCGCGAACTGGAAAAATACCGGAGCAGGGAATAATCCCCCTCTTCCCCGTCCCAGCCTGGCATGCTGCCTTCCTGGATTGCTTCATCTGGCCGCTTCTCCCTGCCAATGATCGGTACTACCTTTCAAGCCAAGGTATTCCTGTGACAGAGGGAACGGTTCAGGAACGGTTCCTCCTCAGGCAGACAATCCCTGTTTTTTGTTCTCTGCTCATGATGCGGAAAAAGACAGGTTAAAGATTTCCCAGATGATATTATTCTGTTCATATGCCCTGTGAAGGACACGCTATGGGTGATTACGAGGAGACCTACCGGACATTCTCACTGGAGGTCCCTGACTATTACAATTTCGGGTTCGATGTGATCGATCGGCTTGCCCTCGAGGATCGGAACCGGCTTGCCATGATCTGGGTGAACCAGGAGGGGAACGAAAAGACGTTCACCTTCCGGCAGATGATGAACCTCTCGAACTCGGCGGCAAACATGCTCCTGAAGTACGGGGTGAAGAAGGGGGACCGTGTCATCATCATGCTCCCCCGTGTTCCGGAATGGTGGATCTTTGCGATTGCCTGTATCAAGCTGGGAGCGGTCTTCTGCCCCTGCCCCACGATGCTCACCCCAAAGGACCTGAAGTACCGGATCGATGCGGCCAAGATCTCCATGGTGATCACCGACGAGGAGAATTCCGGCAAGGTGGAGGAGATAAGCAATGACTGCCCCACGCTTGCCACCCGCCTTGTGACCGACGCAAAACTCCCCGGGTGGATCAGCTACATCGAGGAGATCGATTATCCGGCACCGGTCTCCCGCCACCTGGTGAAGATAGCCGGGATGGAGCGGACGAAGAGCACTGACCCGCTCGTCATTTATTTCACCTCAGGAACAACCGGCGAGCCGAAGCTGGTCCTTCACAACCATGCCCTCCCCCTCGGCCATGTCACCACGGGAGGATTCTGGCTTGACCTGAAACCACACGATCTCCACTTCACCTATGCCGATACCGGCTGGGCCAAGTCGTCCTGGGGGAAGTTCTTCGGGCCCTGGATACAGGGTGCCTGCATCCTCGTGTATGACGTCAGGGGGAGGTTCAAGCCGACCGAGCTCCTCCCGGTCCTTGAGAAATACGAGATCACGGTCTTTTGTGCCCCTCCCACGGTATACCGGATGCTGATCCTCGCGGATCTTGAGAAGTTCGATCTCACCTCGCTCCGTCACTGCGTGAGTGCGGGCGAACCCCTCAATCCCGAGGTGATCCGGGTCTGGAAGGAAGGGACCGGCCTGACGATCTACGAGGGATACGGCCAGACCGAGCTCGTGCTGGTGATCGGGACCTTCCCCTGCATGGAAGCACGGCCCGGATCGATGGGCAAGCCGTCTCCCGGATGGCAGATCGAACTGCACGATGATGACGGCCGGCCGGTTGCGCCAGGGGATACCGGGAGGATTGCGATCCGGGTCAGCCCGCGGCCGGTCGGGCTCTTCGATGGGTATCTGTACGATCCCGAGGCAACGGGCGAGGTCTTCAGGGGCGACTTCTACTATACCGGGGACAAGGCATATGTCGATGAGGATGGATATTACTGGTTCGTCGGGAGGGACGATGACGTGATCAAGAGTTCCGGGTACCGGATCGGGCCGTTCGAGGTCGAGAGTGCCCTCCTTGAACATCCTGCCGTCAAAGAGGCTGCGGTGGTCGGGTCCCCTGATGTCATCCGTGGCATGATCGTGAAAGCATTCGTTGTCCTCAAAGAAGGATCTGCCCCGAGTGAGCAGATGGCAAAGGATATCCAGCGGTTTGTGAAAAAGATCACGGCTCCCTACAAGTATCCCCGTTCGATCGAGTTCGTCGATGACCTGCCAAAGACCATCTCGGGCAAGATCCGGAGGAATGTGCTCCGCGAGCGGGAACTAGCAATCCATGCAAAATATTGAATGATTGAGAGGCGATGGGCTCCCCGCCTCTCCCCCTCGTGGCACTCCTTCTTTCCAGGGAGAGGGCAACACCGGATTTAGTCACCTTTATTTCCCCGTAAGCCAAACCAGTTAAAGGCGCGAGGGTAGCCAAGCCAGGTCAACGGCGCTGGATTCAGGGTCCAGTCTCGCAGGAGTTCTTGGGTTCAAAT
>JAAYWH010000050.1 GCA_012516785.1 Methanomicrobiales archaeon | reverse complement strand
TTTTTTGCCCCCACGAATCCCGACATCCAGTCCGGGATCACCCTCTGGGACCTGTGGCAGAATGAGGTAACCATCACCCATTCCTATGCTGCGGATCTCCAGAACCTCTCGACAGCCCTGAAATGGATCCAGCATGACAGGATCAACGTGGCTGATATGATCACCCACGTCCTTCCCCTGAAAGAGACGGCTGAAGGGTTCCTCCTGACTGCCCAGCCGCGGGAGGGGAGTCTGAAAGTGATCGTGCATCCGCAGGAATGATCAGTTTTCTGGTTCACCCCCGGTGGGCATAAGGGCCTGCAATCAATTCTTTTCCACATGCATCACGCTGGAGGTGAGCGTGGCAGTTATCAGCAAATCAGTCAAGTGGTCACAGGTACGAGACATTTCCCCACCGATGTTTTGACCGATTCTTAGATGCCCCCATCACCACCCGGGTTCCCGGGATATCGTCCCTCTGGGAGAAACCGGTTACGGACGATGATAAAAACCCCGGGATTCATATGAGGGGCATCTAGGGGTGACGGCCTTGGTTGAAACCGGATCATTGACATCAATTACCAGAATCCTTGCCTGAACTCAATTCGCGTGAATGAGAATACGTCATCTGATCCCGTTATGGACCCGGATTTTCCGCAGATGGTTCGGAGATGAATATCGAGCGAACCTGGTCCGATTGTGGCTGATTGGTAAGAACGAGCAAATGATCGCCTCCCTCCAGGACAGTACTGCCACACGGCACGAACCGGTTTCCTCCTTTCTCGATCATGATGATGAGGGTCCCGGAAGGCAGCCCGATATCGACAATCTGCTTCCCCGCCACCCTGGACTGGATTGGCACGGTCAGCTCAATCAGATCGTTACCCGATGTGCACCCGTCTCCAAGGCTCATGGATAGCCGGGGTAGCTCTGGCAGGGGATCTGAGACTCCAAGATGGCTGGCAACGAAAGGAATCGATGTTCCATGCAGGAGGGCCGAAGTGATAACGAGGAAGAATACCAGGTTGAAGATCGTTTCAGCCTGGGGTATACCTGCCAGGAGCGGGAAGGTGGCAAGGACGATGGGGGCTGCCCCCCGGAGTCCAACCCAGGATACCATGACCTTGTCCCGAAGCGCGATCTTCCAGGGACTGAGGGTGAGAAAGACGGTGACCGGGCGGGCGACAAAGATGAGGAAGAGGGAGAGTAAAATCCCAGAACTGATGACGGGAATGAGGTGGGAGGGAAATACCAGCAGGCCCAGGGTGAGGAACATTGCGATCTGCATCAGCCAGGCAATCCCCTCGTGAAACCGCATCAGGCTGTTTTTATGGATAAACATGCTGTTGCCGAGGACCAGCCCTGCAATGTATGCTGCGAGGAATCCGCTTCCCCCAAGGGAGGCGGTCACCCCGTAGGTCATCATGACAAGGGCCAGGGTGAGCACCGGATAGAGCCCTTCAAACTCGAGTTTGAGCCGATTGATGAGATAGACCATTACCTTGCCCATACCGTATCCGATGAGGCCACCCACCGCCATCTGCTGTATGAAGAGCGGGATCAAGATGAGGGGGGACAGGTTTGGGTTCAGGAGGAGAGTGATTGCCCCGATGGTGAGGAAGACCGCCATCGGATCGTTGCTTGCAGACTCGAGTTCGAGAAGCGGCCGGAGCATTCCCTTCAGGCTCGCCCTCTTTGTCCGTAAGATAGAAAAGACCGCTGCCGCATCGGTTGATGATACGACGGCTCCCAGGAGGAACCCTTCGAGCAGCGAGACTTCGAACACGACAATCGCGAGACCTGCCATGAGAAGCGCGGTGAGCAGCACCCCGAAGGTCGAGAGGACTGCCGCCTGGGGAAGTACTGGCCTGACTTCAGACCAGCGGGTATCGAGCCCTCCGGAGAAAAGGATGTAGGTGAGGGCAATGACCCCGACAGCCTGGGCTATCCAGGGATCGTCAAAGTAGATACCCCCGGGACCCTCCGACCCGGCAAGCATCCCTACCAGAAGAAAGATCAGGAGAGCGGGAACGCCAAGCCTTCCGGACACCTTGTTGGCGAGGATACTGACCAGGATCAGTACCGCGATGACAAGGAGGATGTATTCAATGGAGGGTTGCATCCGTCGTTCCTACCTCAGGAGAGCTGGTGAAAGATACCGCATCCGGGCTTTTGCACAGAGAGGTACCGTCTTCCTCGCGTTTTATGCATCATTAGGTAAAGATCCTAAAAAAAGGTGGTTATAACGGGAAGGATTATGTGAAACAGAGACTGGTCGGATGTTCATCTCTCCTCACCTCCCTTGTATTCCCAGGACTGACAATGGATCGAGACGCTCCCGGCTCTGCTGTTTTACTCTGTGCCGGCAGCTGTTCTCCCTTTCCACTCATGAAGGACCTGCCGGTCCGGCAGGAGTCCGGCTCCAGACCATCAGTGCGATCAGCCGCACCGTCTCGGAGAGAGATCCTCCGGTAATACCATGATGCTCTGGTTGACAAACCTCGTGAGGCGGGTCGATCCATTGTTGTCCACATAATAACACCGGGCCGAGAGGATGGGGAGCCCGGA
>JAAYWH010000010.1 GCA_012516785.1 Methanomicrobiales archaeon | reverse complement strand
TCTCCTGTTCAATTGCTTCGCGGCTGCCGGGGAGGAACTCGGCTGGCGGGGGTTGCTCGTGCCTGAACTAAACCAGTTCCTGGGATTCATGGAACTGGCCCTCTTATCCGGGGCCGTCTGGAATTCGTGGCCTTCCCGCCGATTCTCTTTGGCACCTCCCATGGGACCGGGTCGATAGCCTCCTCCTTCGCCGTTTTCATCCCCTCGGTGATGGGTGCTGCCGTGGTGCTGGCCTGGCTGCACCTGGTGTTGGGGAGCATATGGACGGCGATATTCTTCCATGGATTCTGGAACTTCTTCATCCAGCAGTTCTACCCGCTGCTCACCACTCCCACCGATGCAGGGAGCATGATGCTCGGCGAGTTCGGTTGGTTCGTTGCCCTGACTTATGTGGTTCTTGCCCTGGTGTTCTGGCATTTCCGGGACAGGGTGTCGGGGCGAGAAAAATCCCCCTCCCCCGGGTAACGAACGTCATCGACAAGACCCAGGCTGGGCTGGCAGAAAGAGGGTATCGATCTCAGTCCTCCTTCCCGGACAGAAGAGATACAGGGAGGTTCCAGGCGGAAACGTTCCCTCCTCCATACCCGACATCTTCATCCGACACCGCCAGACTTATGGGGAGGATTAGGCCTCTACCAGGCGGATCCCCTGGCTCGTTGTTGTATAACAGTCAGGTCATGGCGGACAAGCTGGACTGCCCATCCTTTCTTCCGGCAGGCCTCAAGCAGGGTATCAGAGACATCCATACCCTTCACCTTGAGTCCGGCCTTGTAAAACAGTGCAGAGCTCAGTCCGGTGACAATCCGGATATCAAGGATAACCTGGCCCGGAATGAGAGAGGGAAATTACCACGGCAGGGCCATGCCAGCCGAATGCTTTCACATCATCATCGTCGTGGTCTGCACTCTCTTCTGTCGGCGTCATAGTATCAGAACTTCAGGGTGCAGGATCTCCCTGGGGTGATAGGCCATGCGGTTATCATGTTCCAATCTCCCTACAAGCCATCTGACCTTCAGTCATAGGCACACCGTATTGCCTCATCAGTCAGGGTGGGCGCAATCAGCTCCTTCCATGCCGCTCCCTCCCATGTCCCGAGCTTCGTATGGGTCACATAATAATTCTGCGGGATGGGATGTGTCCCGACAACGACCTCAAGACCATACTTTTCACGGAGAAACTTCACGAAATACGAGATCCGCGGGCAGGGCGGGTACCCGACAATCATGCCGGTGGCAAGATGGACGACCTCGGCCCCGTTCCTCTTCATCTCCTGGGGTACATACTCGATGTTTCCTCCCGGGCACCCGTTGCAGGTGGCAAATCCTACCAGCTCGACCTCTTTTCCCTGGTACCGGGCAAACGCTCCCTCGCGGTTGCGGAGCGCCCGCAGGCACTTGCCCCCGGCACAGGTCCGGTACCGGTCACATATGATGATTCCTAGTTTTATCGCGTCTCCCACGACACTCCCTCCGCCCAATGCTTTCTGGTACCATAGGGGTGTTCTCTTCAGAGAGAAATACCCATGGCATTGCACAAAAGAGAAATCCGGCAAAAATTCCCCCCCTCTCACTCTGCTGGCAGCGAGGTCTCCGGCGGGTGGAGATATTCGAGCCCCGGCACGACCACCGGCATTCCGTTGACCTCGGCTATGGTGACGGGAAGACCGTACACCTCCCGGATCAGCTCGGGGGTGATGATCTCCCGTGTCCCGGCAGCATAGACCATCCCCTCCTTGAGAAAGAGGAACCGGTCGGCGAACCGGATGGCCTGGTTGATATCGTGCATGGTCAGGATTGCCGTGAGCGAATGGGCCCGGACGATCATGCGGAGGAAGGCAAGGATCTCTACCTGGTTCTTCAGGTCGAGGCTGCTCGTCGGTTCGTCAAGCAGGAGGAGGCCTGGCTCCTGCACGAGGGCCCGTGCGATCAGGACTTTCTGGAGCTCGCCCCCGCTCATGGAATTGATCGGCCGCAATGCCAGGTGTCCGATGTGCAGCTGGTCGATGATGGCCTGGACCTTCTGGATATCCTCCCTCCGGACATCCCAGCCGATGTGCGGGCGTCGTCCGAGCAGGATGGCATCAAATGCCAGGATCGGCCCGGTCTCACCCCGCTGCGGTACGTAGGCAAGCAACCGTGCCACCTCGTCCCTCCCAAGCGAGAGAAGATCCTGATCATCGAGCAGGATCCTCCCTGCCTGGGGACGAAGCAGCGTGTTGATACACCGTAGCAGAGTGGTCTTTCCGACGCCGTTCGGGCCGAGGATCGCAAGGATCTCGTGGCGGTTGACCCGGAATTCCACCTCCTCGAGTATCTTCAGGCCATTGTACCGGAAGCTGAGCCCGGCTACCGTCAGGATCATGCCACGTTCCTCCCGATAAGCAGGTAGAGAAAGAGCGGGGCGCCGAGAAACGCCGTCAGGACGCCGACCGGGAGGACCGCCGGGGCGATGATCAGGCGGGCGACCATGTCGGCACCGAGAAGGAGGATCGCCCCCGCGATACAGGATGCAGGGAGGAGATACCGCTGGTCACACCCTACCACCCGGCGCATCATGTGCGGGCTCACGAGACCGATGAACCCGATGATGCCGAGGAACGATACCACGACAGCGGTGATCAGCGAGGAGAGGAGCATCGCAAGTGTCCGGACCCGCTCCACGTTGACCCCAAGCGTATGGGCAGTCTCGTCCCCTGCATCAATGGCATTGTAATCCCACCGGGTGAAGAAGAAATACCCGAGGGATGGGAGGACGATCGCCATCATGAGCAGGAGATCGCTCCAGGTTGACCGGCCGACATCCCCAAACGTCCAGAAGACGATCGCCGCGATCTGGTCAGCCGATGAGAAATACTGGAGGAACGTGGTCACCGCCGTGAAGAGGGCTGCGAACGCCACCCCGACCAGGATCATCACCTCCGGCCGGGAACTCCGGTATTTCGCAACGAGGAGGAGGCCCGCGGTGGCAAGCATCGCCCCGAAGAAGGCACAGATGGTGACCAGGCAGGGATTCCGCACGACCATGGAATCCGAGATGAGGTGGGAGATCGAACCGGCCCCGAGAACGGTGATCGCAAACGCCGCTCCGAATGCTGCTGCATGGGAGACCCCCAGCGTGTAGGGGGAGCTCAGCGGGTTCCTGAGCACGGACTGCATGACCACCCCGGCTGCAGCTAGCCCGGCCCCGGCTATCACCGCGGAGAGCACCCGGGGCAGGCGGATGTTCAGGACAATGGTCGAAATATGCTCTCCCGAAGGTGAGAGGAAGGCCGCGATCACCTCTGGTAGCGGGATAAACGAGCTCCCAATCGCCAGTGCGACCAGGAAGAGCAGCACAAGAACAAGCCCAGCCCCGATGAGGAACAGTCCCTTGCGGCGGATATACCGCAGGTATTCTTCTGGCTCGTGCAGGGTGTTCACATCAAGATGCATCGCGCCCTGCTCCCCGAACGCCTGTCTTCTGTGCGATGGTCATGACTGACCGGCCGTCAACCGGAACGATGTTCCGGACCATGAATCCTGATTCCCCGAGCATGCGGTTGTACTCTTCCAAGCGGACGCTGCCTTCAAACCGGAACCGCTTTTCCGTCTTTTTCATCCCCTCCAGCGCCCAGAGATTCCATTCAAGGTCGGCGAAGGGATCCTCTTCCGGGCTGTCGATCACCTGCTTGTTGAGATAGAGCCCGCCCGGATTGAGAGCATCGGATATCTTCGGGATCAGGGCCGGCATCTTTCCGGAAGGATTTGACGAGGAGAAGAGGATATCATATCCCGTGCCAAGGGAATCGTGGAAGAAGTCACCTTCTTGAGTCGTGATACGCTCCTGTGCTCCGTACTGCCTGATCATCTCCCGGGTGGCCGGGGTCACCTCGGGCAGATCAAAGACCACTGCCGAGAGATCAGGATTTTTCCGGGTGAGTGCGATGGCGTACAGTCCATGACCTCCTCCGAGATCGAGCAACCGCCGGGCAGATTGGAACTCGGGGAGGGAAGAGACGATCCCAGCCACCCGCTGCACCAGTCCGCACCGGCTCTGTTCTGCCATGGCCGGGATGACCCGCTCCCTGAACTGCTCCCCCCTGGGATACACAACGGGGCCTTTTTGCAGGATATCCGGGAGGCAGTAAAAGAGCGAGGCAAATTCCTTCATCTGGGCGATCGCGGCCTTCTGGCTGAACCGGGAATCGGTGAGGAAGAAATCACGGGTGACCACCGTGACCTGGTAATTGCCTGATCCGTCACGGGAGAGAAACCCGGTACGCACCAGCCCCTCGCAGAGCGGTCCGGCTATTCCCACATGAGCCCCTGTTTTTCCGCATATGTCCGCCAGGGATGCAGGTTCCCTGCAGGCCTCTAAGATCCCCCCCTCATAGGCTGTGACAAAGGCCTGGAAACAACGAAGTCCCCCAAGCGCCTTTTCAAGGAAGTGAAGTGGCGCCTCGGATCCTGATGTAGGAGTCTCTTCGAGCGAGAAGGGATTGGAAGAGGAACGGTCCATCGACCATCCCTCACGAGATCTGGCTGAAGGGCACAAAACCCCCAAAGATCCGCTTCATCTCCGCATATACCGGCTCCCCGTCAAGCATGCTATAGATCTCGTCAGCCTTCTGTTCCGGATCAACCTCCGTAAATTGGGCGGGGTACAGGATCTTCCCGATAAAGTAGGCATCGGCAAGCACCGTATCGTAGTTGTTGGCGTACCAGTTGTAGGGCATGACGCCATAGACCCTCCCCTCCCTGACGGCATCCAGGGACTGGTACACGGGGTCTTTCAGGTCCTCAACCACGAGGGAATAACTGGCCTCGTCGATGAAGATGACATCGGGGTTCCATGAGAGGAGTTTCTCCTTGTCGATCATGATCTGGCCTCCGGTCCCGGCCCCGGCTGCGACGTTGTTCCCGTTCACCATGGCGAGGGGGGCGTACGCAGGATCCGTAGAGAGGAGCCCGTGGGCACCGTTGTAGGCAATCCCGCCAACGTAGACCGAGACCTTCTCCCCGGCAGGGATACCGCCTGTTCGCTCCTGGAGATCGGCCAGGGTGGCATTGATATAGCTGATGACATCCTCGGCACGCTGCTCTTTGCCAAGGACCGTGGCCATGGTTCGCAGGGACGAGTAGAACACCAGCCGGTTCTTCCCGAGGTCTCCTGATATGAGCGAGATGACCGGCACCCTGCTCTTCTCCTGCAGTGCATCGGCATCCTTCCCGGTCACGAAGGTCACGAACACCACGTCAGGCTTCTGGAGTGCAATCAGTTCAGGATCCCCGCTTATTCCCCCGACAAAGGGGCGGCTGGCCAGGTCAGGATGGGCAATATTGTACGGGCGGTCAATTCCCGAGGGCATGCCGGACACCGTTCCATTGGCATCCTGTTCCCGGATGTCAACCCCGACAACCTTGTCCTGTTCCTGGAGATAGACAATCATCCGGAGTGCCCCTGCGCCAATTCCAATAATACGGTCGGGATCGGCGGGGGCTGTGACCGTCCGGTTCATCATGTCAACGATAGTCAGGGTCTTCTCTCCCGCAGGCGTCTTCCCGTCATTCGGTGTGATGCAGCCTGCTGAAAGAAGCCCTGCAATGACGATACAACACAACACGAGAGCAAGGGGTCGTGTAAAATTCATACTTTTGTTTTTAATCGTAGCATATATTAAATTATTTCATTATAATTTTTTAATATCATTCATAATATTTGAAACCTAATTATGACAAAATATAACAACCCCCTAATAATTATTCCAGGTTTTTACTAATACCTCGATGTTCGAGAATCCGAAAACGTTGTTCCCCTATCGGAAAGGAACAGTACGTAAATTTCAATGAAAACCAGCATGACAATACCTGCTCCGGAATGAAATCAGGTGTTTGGATCTTTTCTCCCCTGTTGATAGGTATTGTTCAATCAGGGAAGGTAACAAGAAACGTAGTACCGTTATGTGCAATCATTAAAACTCCTACGTTCAAATCTTCCGCCCGTTGTTCCCGTATAAAAACATGGGAAGACCTGGTCTGATAAGGGGTGGGGAACCCTATCCCTAACTACATATCCATCCATCCACACAAGATGGTAAAGTGTGCCAGTCATAGAGAATGATGCCATCGTCTTCCAGGGCATCCTGCAGCAGGTGCTGGGAAAGTGGAATCAGGCGAGATCCCTAAGTTGCGGGCATCCCATGCCCCCCTGTGCAAATTTCTCACCGCTTACGACGATATCAGTGGTATCGGGAACATATCCCAAAAGAAGTAGGAAATAGCTCTGTCAGGATGAACTCAAAATAATCTTCCGTTCTGACACAAGGATCCTCCCGAACCCCACCTGATCCACGGAAATGTGAAGGTCAGTCCGTGTACCGGTAATAGGCGAGCTTCACCAGTTCGGCGCAGATGAAGAACGCGGCAACCAGCCCGAGGATGATCCCCAGTGCCGGGAGCGTTGGCGGGACAAAGGAGAACAGCGTCTGCCCGAATGAGGTATAGGGTATGAGAATGGTCAGTGCGGCAGCAGCTATGGTCAGCCCTATGACATACCCGGACGGACGGCTCGCCTTGTAGAACGGGAGCCGGGTCCTGATACAGAAGAGGAAGACGAGCTCGGTCAGGATGCTCCCGATGAACCAGCTGGTCTGGAGCACCGGGGCACCCTCCCCCACAAAGATGGCGAAGAACGCGAAGTCATCGACCGTGCTCACCACCCCGAGGAGGGTTGCGATCAGCACGATCTCCTTCAGGTCATAGTGCCCAGGCCGGCTGAGCTCTGCCTCGTCGACGGTATCGGTGGCGATCGAGATCATCGGGAAATCGGAGAGGAGGTTGACGAGCAGGATCTGGAGGGGCAGCATCGGCAGGAAGGGTATGAAGAGCGAGACGATGGCAATCGCATAGAAGTTCCCGAAGTTGGAGGAGAGGGTGGCTTTCAGGTACTTGACGCTGTTGGCAAAGACCGCCCTCCCGCTCCGGATCCCCTCGATGATCACCTCGAGGTTCTTCTGTAAAAGGATGATATCGGCAGCTTCCCGGGCGATATCGGCCGCACTCTCCACCACGAGCGACACACCGGCAAGCTTGAGTGCAGGGGCGTCATTGATCCCCTCACCCAGGAACCCGACCGTCCGGGTCCGCTGGAGGGTCTGGATGATCTCGTACTTCTGCGCAGGGGTGACCCTGGCAAAGACCGCATGACCGTGCATAGCCTGCTCCCTCTCGTACGGAGGTAATGCCATCAGGGCTGCCCCGGTGATCACCAGGCCCGGATCCCTGATCAGGCCGATCTGCATCCCAACGGCTCCGGCAACCTCGGCACTGTCCCCGGTGATGATCTTGATCGCAACCCCTAGCTCCCGTGCCATCTCGACGGCATGGAACGTAGATGGCTTGATCGGGTCGGTGAACGCGATGGCACCGAGAAACTCGAGGTCCTGGATATCAGCAGGGACGACCCCGGCAGTCCCGGCCGGCATCACCCGCTTCGCAATCGCGATCGTCCGTTCACCAGCCTGTCCCTTCTCCAAGATCCATGAGGTGAGAGCCTCCCGCCCCTGCCCCCGGAAGGAGGGTGACAGTCGCAGGATCTCCTCAGGGGCGCCACGGACGACCATGACGATCTCGTTCGCATTGCGGACCAGCACCGCGTTCTTCCGGGTATGGGGATCGAAGGGCAGTTCGCCCAGACGCTCTGAGATCCCGATCTCCACCCGTGGGAACCGCTCGGCACCCTCAACGATCGCAATGTCAAAGGGCTCGGTCTTCTCCTTTGTCTCCGCCACGGCCAGGAGCGCGTAGGAGAGAAGACGGGGATCTGCCCCGGGGGAAAGCCCGGTCACCGACAGGGTATTCTCGGTCAGGGTACCGGTCTTGTCCGAGCAGAGAATCTCGATGCTCCCGATATCCTCGATCGCCGTAAGCCGTTTCACTACCACGTTCTGCTGTGCCAGCTGCAGGGCCCCCTTCGAGAGCGACACGGTGGTGACGACCGGGAGGGCTTCCGGGACCACGCTGACTACGAGTGCGATGGAGAAGACCACCAGTTCGATGATGTCCACCGAATCTCCCTTCAGGAGCAGGTTTGCCACGAACACGAACACCAGGGTAACGAGGATCATCCGCAGGATGAACCGGCTGAACCTGCCAATCCCTTTCGAGAACTCGCTCTCCTTCGTGGTCTCCACCGTCAGTTTTGCGATCGTCCCCATGGCCGTGCGGACTCCGGTCTCCACCACCACGGCAACAGCCTCCCCCCCGACGACAGAAGTGCCGGAGAAACAGAGGTTATGACTCTCGTATATCGTTTGGGGTTCGAGAGGAAGGAGGTCCGGCCGTTTCGGGACCGCGACCGACTCACCGGTGAGCACTGTCTCGTTGACGACAAGGTTCTGCGACCGCAGGACTCTCACATCTGCCGGGACCATGTCCCCTGTCCCCAGTTGGATGATATCCCCGGGCACGAGGATGCGGGAGTCGATGGTGTGCCACCCGGCATCCCGTTTCACCCGGCTCTTCGGCCTGATATACTGCTGCAGTGCCCGGAGCGACTGCTCCGATCGGTATTCCTGGTAAAACCCGAGCGCTGCGTTGATGATCACAAACCCGATGATCACCGCTGCATCGATGTATTCGCCGATGACAAGGACGATGAGCGCCGCCACGAGGAGCAGGTAGATGAACGCCGAACGGAACTGCCGGAGCGCGATCTCCCACCATTCGACCTTATCGGCGGTGATCTCATTGAATCCCGATTGCCGTAATCGTGCCTCTGCCTCCCTGGACGAGAGTCCATCCGGAAGCGACGTCCCCAGCTGCTTCAGGATCTCCTCTTCCGGCAGGGTGGCAAGGGTGAAAACGGTCATCAGGAGTGCGGTTCGCCTCTCACCATACTATCATGGTGATTCCACTTAAGGCATGGCACGTGAGAGTGGAGAGAGAGAATTCCGGACCATACTTTCTCGATTATGCTCCATTGAAGCCTCCTGTGGGGGTCATGCCGTTCGATGCACCAACAGCATCGCTGCACCCAGCAACTGAACTATGGTGAATAACAGGAGAGCGTATCAGAAAAACAGGGGATCATGGCAAGGATCACGGACCTATTCACCGAGGTAGAGCCTGGTTGCAATTTCGAAACATCCAACAGCCTCCTTAGTCTTACCCATTTTGAACAGGGTTTCCCCCTTGTTATACCAGGCATCAGCATCTTCGGGATCAATGGCAAGGGCATGATCATAGGCAGCAATGGCTTTTTGAAAAAGGCCCTGGCTGTCGCGAAGATCGCCATGCTCTATGCAATCCCGTTTCCGCTTGAGATCGGCCAGGTCCATTGCTGCCGGAACACCCCCTTTTTGGTTGTTATCTTAATAATATTCATTGAATTATATTAATTTGCACAATGGAAGCGCACGGCAACATTGTCACCATATCATTGCAGAGATTGGATTGGAGAGATGCTGGGATCGGATTTCCGGCGTACACAGCCATGGGAAAACCGAGCGTTTATTATGGTGACACCAGCTTCCATTCATTGGAAATAAAGGGGTATGATTTTTCGGCAGGTGTCGCATCCCCCTGCGACAATTATCCCCGTTCCCAGGGAGTTAAAAAGAGTGAGTTAACCTTCATTTCCAGTGGACCTATTTTGCAGAATTCTTCAGACAAAAATCCTGGATCAGACCAAACGGGACCAGAACATCAGGACTGACCAGAACCTGATCTCCACCGGAACCAGTATGAGGATGTAGTGGAGGAACGGCACCACCAGGGTAGGCAGCACCAGACATATTGTGTTGGTAGCGCTGGGGAGGTTCAGTAATAAAAATTGAGCACCTCATGAGTGACAGCCTCTATCACTCACTTTCAACAGAAGCAGCAGGGTGAAAAGAACCTATATGACATAATCAGTCCAAACCCCCATCATGGCAGAACGACCAATGGGCATCACCATTCTTGCAATCCTCTGGATCCTCGGCGGGCTTTTCTGGATCACGGCCGGTTTGCTTGGCGGAGCGGTGCTGGGATTCATCGGGCTTGGGATCCTTGGTGCCGCTCTTGGAATTATCCTCTTCATCATCGGGATCATCGATCTCCTGATAGGTATCGGATGTCTCAAGGGCTGGGGCTGGATGTGGACAATAGGGGTCATCGTTGTCATCATCAATATTGCCCTCCACCTCCTTGCCCTGGTCTCCGGAGGGATCGGTGCCATCATTGGACTGGCCATCGGCATTCTCATCCTTTGGTACCTGTTCCAGCCCACTGTCAAAGCTTTTTTCGGGAAGGAGTAGAAGCACCACTATTTTTCCTTCGTGCCCGTGTTGTCGGTTCCTTCATTGACTGATAAGGGGAGGGACATTCAAAATTCCATTCCCCTATACGGAAGACAAAAAGAAAGGATTCGATCGATTCACGGGTATCGTCTCCTCCCACCCCCTCCAAACATCCCGGAAATCTCCCGTGCATGATCCATTTCTCCTTGCGGTACCGGCACACTGACCTCGTAAGGGCGGAGAATGTAAAGACCCACCACCTGGATGAAAGAAAAAGTGAGTAAGGGCGGATTCCCCTGACCTGCTTCATGGTAGGTCACGCCCTCGAGACGGTTCAGGAAGGAACGGAACGGGTACACGGCCTCCCGGTAGATAATCCCGTTCCTTCCAATATATGCTTCAGGGATCGCCTGCAAAGACCTGCGGTATACTATCCTCGGGGCGCCCCAGGCAGCAAGTGCGATAATCCCAAGGGCACAGGTAAGGATCAATCCGGTGAGACCCCCTGCCTCTCCGCCAAAGATCAGGACGATGATGATCGCAAAAAGGAAAAAGCCCCCAACAACGATGAAGAGGGCCTTGTTCGCCTCCTTATACTCGGCAAACTCGCGATCGGCACTCAATGCCGAGTCATCAGGGGAATAGATCCAGTGAGCGAGGAGGTCCTGTCCGGCAAGGATTGCGTCTACCGTCCTTGCCCGGCTCCAGAATAAGAGGGCAACCGCGATCAAGGTGATGACGAGAAAGAACGAGATGAACATGACCGCACATCCCCCGGACATGCAGTCCATCGCCTCGTTTGCATAGCCGATCAGGAAGAGGAAGCATATCACCCCGAGAGCCGAGAGATACACCCATTTCCATTCGTGGTTCTTCATACCTGCTCCGTATTTTTAACATCCCTGGTGATCGTCATCGTTCCCGTATCCGGATAAGACAGGCCGCTATCAGGATCGAAGAAAGGCCAAAAAACGGGCTGATCGGCGCTTTTGTGGTCGTTTCGGCCGTTACCGGGGAGGTTGGCTGCACGGTCACTGAAAGGGTTCCCGCCAGGGTCCGATACCGGGCAGCCTCATCCCTTCGATCGAGCGATTCGAGAATATCTGCCTTGAGGTTGTTCGAGTCACGGTCCTTCGGGTCGAGAAGGAGTGCCTGATCGACAGCAACCAATGCCTCTTCCGTGCGGTTCAGCCGGACAAGGCTGTATGCTTTAAGGTACCAGGCGGCCATCCAGGTTGGATCCTCTTCTACTGCCTTAGTAAAATGTTCAACGGCTTCATCATACCGCCCGCTCTGCAAGGCATTCTGGCCGGCGTATACGGCAAGTGAGGCATTATCGATCGATGAAAAGGCCTTCACTTCCGCCTCGGCAGCGATATCATCAGAAAAATTTGTCCCGGATCCGGTCCCGGCAAGGACCAGGAGAGCAGAAAGAAGCGCTAGGGGAAGATACGTGAAAAATCCCTGCATAGATGGCATTCGGTGGGAGAGGTAATCAAGGTTATTTGCGAGGAGCTGAATCCGGGACGCAAAAAAAGGGCCGGAAGTTTCCGGACCAGTGACGTTATAACAATTCAGGGCATTTTTTGCCCGCACGACCCGCAGAACCTCTTTCCCGTGATGACAGGGTTTCCACAAGCAGGACAGACTGGCTGAGGGAGAGGTACCGGTACTGGTTTTGTATTCTCTTCGATCTTTGCACCACAGTTCCCGCAGAACTTATTCCCGGGAATCACTGGTTTTCCGCAGGACCGGCAGACGGGCTGAGGGGGAGGCGCCCGTACTGGTTTTGTATTCTCTTCGATCTTTGTACCACAGCTCCCGCAGAACTTTTTCCCGGGAATCACTGGTTTTCCGCAGGACCGGCAGACCTGGGAGGGGGCAGGGGCAGGCTTTGTCCCCTCATCAACCCGTGCCCCGCAACTCTCGCAGAACCTCTCCCCGCGAATCATTGGTTTTCCACACGAAGGGCACGGCATCTTTCCTTCCTCCGCAGGAAATCCTGTTTCAGGCACGAATGATTCCGGGAGAGGGGTCCGGGCCGCTCCCCCAAGGTGTTCCGTGATTGCCCGGGATATCTCTTCAGTCACCGCCTGCTCGACCTTCTGTCCTGCAGTTGACACTGCTGCATCGACCACCTTCTTGCCGGCAACAGGGAGCACCTCACCAACCACGACCTTCCATTGGGCAGGGGGACGGATGGTGATCGTGGAGAGATCTTTGGCAGTGCGTGCAACAGTCTTGGCCGATTGCGTTGCAGATTCGACTTTCGAAATGGTCGAAGAGACCGTTTGTATCGCCTCTGCTGCCTTCTGCAACCCCTGCCCACCCGGGGCAGAAGCTGTGGTTTGTTCGCCGCAGCCCGGACAGAACTTCGCCCCAGGAGAGAGGGCTGTCCCGCATTTCGGGCAGAATTTTATTGTCATCGTTCTCTACTCCGTAAGGGTCTTCACGTAATCCTCAACAGCCTTCCGAACGTCCGGGGGTGCATTCTTCTGGAGCGATTCGACCACACCTGACATTTTGGAAGCCACATCCTTTGGCGAAGTGTTCATTGCTGAAAGGGCCGCCTCAGCATCTGCCGGAGTGAAAATGGTACCGTCAGGTCCTGTCGTTCCCACGCGGTTCATAACATCAACTGCAGCCTTGAGATCGTCCGGCACACGGGCAACCGAAGAGTCGGGGCTTCCCGTAATCTCATTGATCTTGTCGACCCTTCCCTGGACCTGGTTCTTGAACTGCTTTGTCAGCTGCCGCATCCCCTCCTCCTTGTATCCCTCTGCTGCGATATGATCTCCGGCGAGTTCGGCCTTTTGGGCCCGGTTGTACCATTCTTCGACCTTGTATTCCATCGCCTTCGCAGTCGCCTCAACATCCTTGAATGGCACCCCCTTTTGCTTCGGGTCGACGGCGGGCCCGATATCCTCCGGCCCACCGCCATAGGCATCGGGGTGATACCGGTCGGTAACCGTCTGGTCGCAGTGCTCTGCGAAGGTATTGACCGCATCCCTGTCAACCACCTGCCCCCCACCTTCATTCTTCATTGGCAGCTCCCCATTGTGCCGCTGCCGGTAAAATTCTTCATTATAGATATCCCGCGAGATCCCGGTTTTTACATCCTTTCCCGTGCGGTTGTCCCGGTAGGTGACATCCCGGTCATAGGTCGACTTGACGCTGTCCTCAGCCGGACTTTTGGGCGGGGTATTTGTCACTCCTGCAACTGCGATATCGTCAACAGTGTATGGCGTATCCCCGGGTTTGAGCTGGGAATTGAGCTGATCTGCAATCCGCTGGCGTGTTGCTCGGTCGACCGCTGCATACTCTCCCTTCCAGAAATCGTTGAACTGCTGCCGCAACGGGTCCTGTTGATTGGGATTCCGCTCATTAAGGGCGTGCATCGCATGCTTATCACCCTGGACCGCTTCGGCTGCCTTCCCAAACCTGCGAAGCAGATCGGGATCATGGGGATTTCTGGTAAGATCCCCGGCTGCCTTGCTGAGTGCCTCGACTTTTGCCTTGCCGGCATCCCTGCCGCGAATGAAGGCGTCCCTTGCGTTCTGGTCGGCGCTTCGGGCGGATGATTTCTGGGGCTTTGCTGTTTTTGGATCAGATCCTCTCGCAGTGCCTCCAAAATATCCCTTATCACGGGCCTCTTTAAACAGCTGCCTGATATCCTTCGTGCCGTTCTCATTGACGTAATGCTGGATAGCCACGACAAGGGCCACCTCCCCCAGTTCCTCCGTAGCTCTCTTCATTGCCACGTAGTAACCGGCATCAGGATCCTTGTAGAGATTCCTTCCAAATTTCCATAGCCATAACCATGCCACCGTTCTCAAACATCGTTTCGGATCGGTCACGACTTTCTCGATCCTGAAATCCTTCAGGATCGTGGCATCGACTGCTCCGGTAACCACTCCCTCGAGGAACGTTTTCCATTCCCGCTCAACATACAGGCGGGCACAGACATCCATCTCGCGTTGTTCCGCAGCGTAGAAGAGATAGAAGTTCACGCCTTCGTTCTTCAGGGTCGTCGCAATGGTAGAGGTAAAGTAAGCGGTCCATGGCCCGAGATTCTTTGTGGCATACCCGACAAGCACCTGGAACGCGATGTCCCCTGCGATGACGCTTTTTTCCAATACCCATATTGAGGTCGACCAGACGCCTTCCCATATAAGGTAGCTCTTCTGTTCTGATGCCCAGTACTCATGTGCCTGATCAAAAAGGGATTCGCTGAACTTGCGGTAATCTCCTGCACTTTTCCTTGGAAGTGCATCGATTTGGGCAACCAGATCTTTCTGACGTTCCTGGGGAAAACTCTCGATGATGATTTTGTGGCAGCGTGCTCCCTCCTCGATAACGCTCCCGATGTTATCCTCCGATGCAAGGGCTCCCCTCGTCCCCAGTACAAGCTCTACCGGGACCTCGAGCTGCCAGGTGGTGTCGCGTTCGAAGCTCACGGCAGGGGTCCCGCTCACCATGGATCCGAATTTTGGCAGGTATGTCTCATCGGGATGAAGGTCCCCGTCAAACTGTTTCTTGGCAAAGAAGAGGATATGACCCCGCAGTATCTCCCCGTTTGACGGTATTTTTTTACTGATCCATACCTTCCATATCGATGTAGTGACTGGAGCCGAATCAGTGGGGGTGATACCTTCAGGAATACGGAAAAATTCGATGGTTATCCCGTTCATCGTCCGGAATATGAAGTTCCAGTACGCCCGGGCTTTTGGATTCCTGTCTTTTGATTCCTGGGGCTCTTTCACATGATCGATATACACGGTGGGATCCGGGACAAGATTGGTACCGTCCCACATCAATGCACTGACCTTGATTTCCGGAGGAATATACTTCTCTTCGGAAGGGATGTCGACCCGGACGACGAGATCCTTCTTTCCGACGATCTCATGCCGGACCCCCTGCTCATCGTACTCGTACGTCGCTTCAACGAAAAGCCCTTCGTGCAGGATCCGGATCAGGATATCAGGCCCCTGGACCATCACATCCGGTTGGATCTCCACGTTTTCGATGGTGGCCGCACTGGCAAGGTTCGCATAGGTGTGGACCAGAACCTGCTGCTCCCAGCCCGGTTTACCCTCCTGGTTGACCGGGCGGGGGACCGGGTTTTTCAGGGTGAAGTCATACGATGCCGAGGTGGGAGATCGGGAGGTCTCCTTCACCTCAATATATCTGCTGTCACCAATGGGCTCTACCCGGATCCTCCAGGGATATCCCCCATGGTTCAGGAGCGTGACCGTGGCCGTTCCGGTCGTGACCGCAGGCGGCCGCCCTTCTCTTGAGGTATCGGCATTGGCCAGGAAATTGAACCGTTCCTTGTCGACCACGATCATCGGCCACCCGAGCAGGCCGACCTGGACTACTTCCCGGCCGATCACCACCCCGTCTTTCCGGGCAGTGACGATCACCTGCTCCATTGCAGGAGGGATGCCCTGGACTGCGGGGACCGGGTTGTTTCCCATGAAGACGACCGACTCCCATCCCTCATCACCGGGCACAGGGACGGGAGGAATATCGGCAGTTGATCCAGCTATCGAGCCTGCAACGGAGGTAGTATCCTTCGGACCAACCAGCCATCCCCGTGGATTTGCGCAGGCAAACTCAATCTCTGCCTGTATGGGGGCTTCTCCGAAGGGTGGGACGACCTTTGCCTTCACGGTGACCGAATCACCATGGATGAACGGGCTGACCGAAGTCTTGGACTCCGGTTCGAAGACCACGACTAGTTCCCCAATGCTCTCTCTCGCCAGATTGACCTTTATCGTCCCTGACTGTATCCCGCCATCGTCCATCTTGGCGGTGACTACCAGATCAGAAGACTTCACCGTGGAAAAACGGGACTGAATGACGGTACCTGCAAGCTCGTTCTGTCCCCAGGAGGGAGAGACCTTCAGGATCTTCGCGATTTCTGGTCCGATTTCAACCGAGAGCGATGCGTCGGTTGCCGGGTAATACTGCCCCTCCCGTTCTTCAAGCACCCTGGCAGTGAAGGATCCCTTCTTGTCCATCGTGACATCAAGGGTGCCGGGACTGATGTTGAGGATGAAGGTTTTCCCGGATTCAAACGAGAGCCTTTTCTCGCCAGCAAGGACGAGGCCGTTATATGAGACCGATGCCCGGACCGTCCCCGTTACACGTCCGCCAGGAGAGGCAGGTTCGGGGATGGCGATAAGTTCCACGGTCTTTTTTATCGCATCTGATGAATTGCCCCCGAGGGTGATCGATCCGTTCCTGACATCAGTCACCTCAAAGGAGATGGTCCTGATAAGCTCCTCCTTCTCAGGAGGGGAGATATACGGGGGGAGCACCACCGTTGCGGTGACCTCTGCACCGTCTTTCCCGTCATCGGTTTTCCCCAGGTAGGTCCCGTCAAGGATTAGCTCCGGTTGCGGGATCGGGGGGATGGTAACGGAGACTTCATCGACAACAGGAACCAGCGGGACCGCAACCGGGATCCCCATTCCCGGTAGAGCCATTGCCGGGATGAGGGTGACCCGGAGCGTGATCGGCTGCTGCTTCAGGATCAGGGAAGTATAAACCGGGATCGGAACGGTGCCTGCAAGCCCGACATGGATGTTCAGCTTCTTCCGGTCGAGAGTCATCTCCTTCGTGATGGAGAGATACCGGGGATCCCATTCCTGGCCTGGGACGAATTCGACCCTCCCCTCCTGCAGGGGGAAAGGTTCGCTGTTCTCAACCCTGATCTTCGATCCGATTACCACCGGCCCGAGAGACTGGTCGGGATTCAGAGGCATCTCTTTTGCGAAGTATGCCATGGCGCCCTCCTCTCCAATCAGTCGAATTCGATGTCGGGCGTTCCTTCGGCCGTCACCTTCACGTCTGCAGAGACGGTCCGCCCTCCCGCTGACGCGGTGATGGTGATAACACCGCTAACGGACCCCGGGAAGGTGCGGAGTGAGACTGACGGAGTGAGCGAACCGTTCCCTGTTGCCGGCTGGATGACAAGCCCAGGGATATTCCGTGGTGGAGTTACCGTGATCTGCGCAGTTGGAACAGCAACAAACCCTCCATCCTCGGTGACCTTCCATGCTGTTACAGTGAACGAGTCGCTCCTCTTCAGGCTGACCTTCAGGGTATCCTTCGAGAGCTGGAGGATGTACTGCTCGGGAGGCTGCTCACCCTTCTTCTTCGGCCTGTTCTTCAGCATTCGGGCAATCACCGCTGCTGCCACGGCAACTACTGCGAGGCCGCCAACTATGACAACCCAGGAACTGTCCTCGGGAGGCGAAGCACAGGCAGGCTGGTTCTGGACGATCGTGGTGGAGGGAGTGGCAGGGAGGGCTGGGAGTTGGGTTCGTGAATAGCAGACCCCGTTCACCGTTTTTGCGGTGACCCAGGCATCCCCGCTCTGCCTGTCGATGTTACAGACTGGGAGAACCCTTTGATCAGTCTCTCCATAATACTGGCTGAACTCCACCATAGTACCCCCGTCTTCATTCACCCAGGTGGCCATCCGCCCTTTCGCATCGGTCACTTCGAGGTATAACCCGCCATACATGCTGAAATGCTCCTTTGGAACGGTAACGGAGTTCTCCTGGGAACATTTGAACACGTCCGCCGTCATGCGGGGGGTGAAGGTCTTCTTCCAGACGTACGTATAGGGCGGAGTCCCTCCTGACATGGTGACCGTGAAGGTGAACGGCCCGGGAAGGTTCGCAAAGTCATCGATAGTGGGACCTTTGATGCTCATCACGGTGGGAAGACTTTCACCGGAGGCGAACCCAATTCCGCCAACAAGGACCACGAGAACGAGAAACGTCACCGTGAACCATGAGGGAAACGAACCACGCCGTGTCATGGAAGATCCTCCCTGAAGAGAAGTCTATCCCGATATAAAACGGGATATACTCGTGAGATCCGTGCATCATGGACCGGATGGGAAAAGATATCATGATAGCATCCGGGGGAAAGGTCAGCTGGCAGGGCATTGTCGTGCCATGAACAGATCCGGAAGCAATGGGTGAAAAGAACGGCAGGTAAAATTGGATCCAACCCCTGTATAGCAGCCTTTCATCGGGAGATGATATCAAGATTTATATTTTGCATTATCCTCTCGCCCCCATGCAACCCTGCAGTATGGACGAACTCCTTCAAGGTCTGTCACCGGGAGATATCCTGTGTCCCGATTCGGCTGAACTACCTGCTCGGTGAGAGAGAAGGTCACCTGTCCTGCAGGATCAGCCTTTTTCCGAGCACCTGGGTGAGGGCAGGATTCCTGAAGTATTCACCGGGATTGTCATGATAATCGGTCCTGAGCTTGAGTGTCTCCTTTTTCGTCGTGATCTGCACCTGCCAGTACGGTTCGGTCCCGTCTTCCGTGCTGTAACTGACGAATTTCGAGACCGTGATCGTCATGAGATCGTTGAGAGGAATCACCTGGCTCTCCGGATTCTCTTCTATGATCTGCTCCGGCTTCATCGATTTCAGGAAGAAGTGCCCGGGATCCGGCCCTATCACCCCGATATCCTGCTTGATGCGTGAAAGCCCCTTCACGGTCTTGTGTACAACAATGATCCGCTCGGGTGTCACCACGAGGTGGTGCCAGGACGGTCCCTTCAGAAAGAGCCCCCGGACCTTCATGAGGTTCGGGATGACCGCGATCACCTTCTCTGCCCCGGTTGGACCCTGCCCTGAGTCACCGTCAGCCGGTACTGCCTGTCCACTCCCGGAAATATCCAGGACTGGTGCTCCGCAATCGGTGCAGAACTTCGATCCCTCTTCAAGCCTTGCCCCGCAGTCCTGGCAGAATAGCATACCGGTTTTCAGTCCTCCCTACCGGGATATCCATCCGGCGGACGATAACCTTGCCGTTCCTGCACTCTCTACTCCCAGACTGAATGGTGTTCAGCGGTAACAGGGACAATGATGGGAAAGGTAGTATGACCCTCCTGTCTTGGAGTAAACCATCGTTGTTATGTACCCGGATTACTCCATCTCTCTGCGAGCATCAGTATGCCATTGTTCTGTACCCGATGCGGTGCCCCGATTGCTTCAGGATCCCGGTTCTGCGAGCAGTGCGGAGTCCCCATTGAGGCGTCACCTTTACCTCAGCCCGGCATCCCGTTCATCCCCCTCCTCGAGTTACACGAAGGAGCATTCAACCTCAGAAGAACCCCGGCCGTGATGGAGAGTACCCCGGGGGAACTGCGGATCTTCCGGCTCCCGGAATACTTCAACGGGGAGATTGAGGCCTTGCGGAGCCGCCTGGACGATGCATGGATGGCCGTTTCCGATCAGAACGGCGATTGGAAAGCAAAGATCACCTCATGGAACTGGAACAAAGAACCGCTCATCACGGCTCTTGCAAGAAACCGGGCTGACCTTGAAGCAGGAGGGGAGAGTCTAGTGATCCTTGAAGGAGCAGGAATCCGGTCGATCCGGATCGAGCATGTCGAATCGGATACCGTCTGGGACATCATGACCATCGATAATAGCGGAAGAAACGTAGTGATCGATATCACCGGACCGGTCGCCTGGCATGCATTCGGGCTGCTCTCCGCCGTGCTTGGGGAGAAAGTTTCCTACGAAGAAGAAGAATAAAAGAGGAATCAGAGGCCCATGCCAAAGACCAGGGCAATGGCACCAATGACGAGCACGGCCACGATAAACCCGATAATGACCATAATGTTCGCCTCCTTGTAGGGGATGATTCCCTCGTTCATCTTCTTTGCTGTCGTATAGGCATCATACATTCCATACAGCCAGACAATCACACCAGGGACGATGAAAAGGAACATCCCGATGATTGCACCAATATAAATCGCGACACCTTTTACCGTATCACCATTGTAGATCGAGCCGAGCCCCGGGAAGAAGAACGAGAGGATGGTGGATATCCAGGGATTCTTCTCTTTCTGTACCGCGTCGGCAGGAACAGCGCCAGATACCGGTGCCGGGGATACGGCTGCAATCACTGCCCCACACTGCTCACAAAACTTGTCGCCTTCCTTGAGTTGAGCCCCGCATGACTCGCAGAATTGTCCTGCCATGAGTGTACCATGCGGAAAGAAATCATAAATAGGTTATTTTTTGGATCCGTGTTCTTCTAAGGGATTGATTACCCGATCACTCCATCAATCAGAATCCTCTTGAGGGATCCGGGTCTATCTCCCACCATGGAAAGGGTCCTTCTTATCCTGCTTGCCTTCATCATCTTCTCTGCCGGCTGTGTTACGACCGCTGAGGAATGGAACCAGCGGGGAGAGACTCATCACGCCATGGGGAGATACGGCGAAGCGGTAGCGGCTTTTGACCAGGCTCTCTCGCTTGACCCGGATTATAGCGAGGCCTGGAAGAACCGTGGGCTTTCGCTTGCACTTCTTGGCAGGACCGATGAATCAGGGGAGTCGTTTGTCCGGGCGATCACCCTCGATCCCACGGACAGCGAGATCTTCTACTACCAGGCCCTCTCCCGGAACAGTTCAGGGAACCGGTCGGCGGCACTGGAAAGCCTCGATGCGGCCATCGCCCTGCCACCACAAAACCGGGACCAGGCCATCATCCTCTTCCAGTCACTCATGATGAGAGGAGATCTTCTCACCATTGAAAACAGAACGGATGAAGCAAATCGATCCTACCAGATGGCCCATGAAATCATGATGGGGACGATCTGATAAGGACCTGGAACAGACAGGAAGAACGAACGTGGAAAGGAGGAGAGAGACAGTCACCGGATACCAGTCCTGAACGGTTTTAGGGAGTACTGGCATACTCCAGAGGAAGAGTCATCCGTCGCCGGATTTTCATCCCAAAGGGTGGATCCGGAATGATCCGGAGCCACTCTCCTCCTTTCAGACAGTTCTTGGACACCGATCTCCTCTGTTCCCTGATTTCCTTCATTCCTTTATCAGGGCCGGGTCAACGTTCTTCCTGATAAATGCGACAACCTGATCGTAGTTCTTATCGGTGCAGTAGAGCCGGATCGGGAAGATCAGGGACTTGCGGGTCACGGTGACCGTCTTCTTCTTCCGGTTGAGGGCAACACTTCGTGACTCGTCCCAACGGATAAAATCGTCCTCCCTGCTCTTCGCAAGGATGCCGGCCCCAGCGGTTGAGAGGCTCCCAAGGAGGGTTCCTGCGACAGCAAGTCCGGTGTTGACATCGCTCGTCTTTTTGGACGCGGCCTGGCCGGCCCCCTCGGGGTTCACAAAGTAATCGGACGTAAAACCGAGTACCTTGTTAGTCCACCGGATCTCGTCCTGGCTTGCAGGGGGTGGGGAGGCCTGCGTGACTGGCATTACCGGCGCCGTCAACGGCCCAGCCGGGGCACCGCATGAAGTGCAGAAACGGTCAGCAGCAGTAAGCTCCTGCCCGCAGGAGGTGCAGAATGGCATGGAAAAGACTTGGCCGGGTGGGATAAAAAGAGATCCGGTGAAAGCAGGGAAGAGGCCTGCCGGTCAGGGTACCGGCACCTTCGCACCACAGGAGCCGCAGAACTTTACCCCTGGTTTCAGTACCGCACCGCAACTGGCACACTGGCCTGAAACCGGTATTGCTTTCACAGGGGTCGTAACCGCTGCTCCGCAGGAACCACAGAATTTCACTCCGGGTTTCAGGCTTGCACCGCAGGATCCACACCGTTCCCCTTCAGGATCTGGCTGTGCAGGCTTCGCAGCAGGTTTCACGACCACTTTTTTCACCGGCGGGACATTCGCTGCTCCACAGGCCCCGCAGAATTTCACACCGGGCCGGAGTGGTGCGCCACAGGAGGTGTATCGTTCACCAGCCGGTTCGGGTGATGGCAGGGCAGGAGCCGGGGTGTCAATACTTTTTGCCGTGGTAAAAATGACTCTCTCAAGGCCTTCTTTAGCCTTCTCCGCCACCAGATCCGCAGCCTTTCCCTGGACTGCGGCGGTTGCCTTTGCCGCCAGCGCCTCAGGAAGCCGGTCCCCGACCACCACCTTCCATTCGACAGGAGGGGTGATCACGAGGTCCCGGACCTTGGTTGCGGTCCGGACCGCCGATTCAGCGGTTCGTGCGGCCGACTCGGCCGAACGGACTGTCTCCTGGACCTTCCGTGCGAGGTCCCCGGAACTCTTCTCATCGAAACGGTACCCGCAGGATCCGCAGAACTGTGCCGCCGGGCTGCAGGAATCCCCGCACTTCGGGCAGACCTTCTCCCTGCCTGTCATGGTGCTCCTCTTTTCATTATCGTTTCACCAGCACGTGGATCGATCGTTCTTCTCATCGCATTACCCGCCTTTGGCCTCAAGGTCCCGGACATGCTGTTCGACTGCCTCCCTTACTTTGGGAGACATATGCTTCTGGGTGGATTCAAGGACTCCTGCCATCTCATGCACCACTTTCCGCGGGCTCGTCCCCATCTGCTTCAGGGCTGCCTCTGCATCAGCAACGGTAAACGTCTTTCCGTCCGCCCCCTTTGTCCCGACCCGGTTCATCACATCGACCGCAGACCTGAGCTTTTGCGGGACCTCTGCTGACGGGGGATTGGGATAGCCCATGATCTCGTTCACCTTGTTAATCCGGCCCTCGATCTGGTTCTTGAACTGCTTCGTGAGCTGCCTCATCCCCTCATCCTTGCAGGCTTCAGCATCCGATGCCTTCGTGGCTTCACCAGCCCGCTTGTACCATTCCAGGACCTTGTCCTCCATGGTCTTCGACGAGGCTTCGACGTCCTTGAACGGCTTCCCCTTCTGGTTCGGATCGACCGCAGGGCCGATATCCTCCTTGCCTCCGCCATACGCATCACGGTGGAACCGATCGGTCACGGTCTGGTCGCACTTCTCGGCGTACTCCTTTGCCGCCTCGGGACTTGGCGGCTCCTTCCCGCCATGCTGCTGCTTGTAGAACTCGTGGTTGTAGATCGGCTCGGAGATCTTGGTAGGGATATCCTTACCGGTCCGCTTGTCCCGGTAGGTGATGTCCCGGTCGTAGGTGGACTTGACACTGTCTTCCGCCGGCGATTTCGGGGGGGTATTGGTGACGGCCGCCAATTCGATATCATCGGCTGTGTAGGGCTTCTCGCCGGGCTTCAGGTTCTTGTTCAGCTCATCGGCGATCCGCTGCTTGGCCTGCGCATCGACCTTCTCATACTGCCCTTTCCAGTGCTCGTTGAACTGCTCCCGGATCTTGCTTGGCTTGTTCGGGTCGACATCGTTCAGCTCGTGCATCGCGTGCTTGTCCTTCTGGACCTCCTCGCAGGCATCGGCAAACCGCTTCCTTGCCTCTGGATCGTTCGGGTTTCGCTGGAGCTCTGATGCGGCAACCTTCAGGTTATCCAGCTTCTCCCTCCCCTTCGCCCGTCCCTCTTCAAACGCGGCTCTTGCTCTCTGGTCGGCAAACTCCTTCCCGCGTTCCACGGCATCGTCGGCATCCTTCTGGGCTTTCTTCCGTTCTGCCTCGATCCGTTTTTCGTACTGCTCCTTATCAAGGGATTTTTTCCCGTCACCCTTCTTCGCGTCAGGATCATCGGTCTTCTTCTCCTTCGGCTTCTCCTTCCCTGTGGCATCGTCGTCAGGCTTTGCCTTCTCAGGCTTCTTCTTTGCTGCATCTTCCTTGGCGGGAGGTTTCTTTGTCGTTTCTTCCTCTCCGCCGGCACCCTGCCCGGGGCCAAGCAGCCCCTTCTTCTTCACTGATGAGTGGATCTCGCGGAGATTCGCATTCCCGTGGGTGTTGACAAACTCCTGGAGGAGCATCATGCCTGCGACGGTTGCCACCTCTTTTCCGGCAGCGATCATCGCTTTGACAAGACCTGCCTCAGGATCCCGTGCGAGGTTTACCTCGATCTTCCAGAGCCAGAGCCAGGCCAGTCGCTTGTAGGTCTTCGGGTTCCGGATATCGATCCCCTGGAGGATCACGGTGTCAACCGCCCCCGACGCAAGAGTGATCAGGAACTCGGCAATCCGCTCGTTCACGAAATTGATGAGGCAGGTACGGAAGTCCTTTACCGCCTTGTGCTCGACATAGTACGCGTAGAATTCGAGCCCCTGATCCTTGAACTCCGAGGCCATCGTGGATGCCCCGTAGGAGTTTGCAGGTCCGAACGAGCTCGTGGCATACCCGATGAGGAGGCTGAAGGAGAGGTCCCCTGCCATCTTCGCATACTCGGCACCTTTGAACAGGTAGGGTCCCCAGTTCTCCCACCACAGGTAATCCTTCTGATCTTCCGCCCAGATCTTCCAGGCCGTCTCGTAGACCTCGCGGGCATAGACCTGGTAGTCCATTGCTCCTTTATAGGGGAGCTTCTCGAGGTCATCGAGGAGAGCCTGCCGGTGGTCTTTCGGGATACATCCCTGGATGACCTTGATGCACCGTTCCCGCTCCTTTTCAAGGGAAAGGATCTTTATCTCCGGCATGGCACTCACTCCCATGAGGGTTCACCCAGCCGGAGGACGATCGGGATCGTGACTGTCCCGGCATCGCCATGTACCGTGATCTCTCCCTGGAGTTTCTCGCCGTGACCGGGTATGACCTTGTCAAGCGAGATCCCCCAGGTCCCCTCAAGACCACTGTAGGCGGTGAGGGCAGCCTCGTCCCGGTCGGTGATGACCATTGCGGCCTTCAGGACAGAGAAGATGCTCTCCCACTTCCGGCAGTCCCCGGCTGTGCAGGCCGGGGGATCCCAGGTGAGATGGTCCCCCCGTACGGCCTCCTCGTCCTGCACGAGTTCGGTCCCGTTCCAGACCAACGCAACCAGCTTTACCCGGGCGGTGCGTTTCCGGTCCTCGGTCGGAAGGTCAACCCTGATCGGGAGGATGGTCATCCTGTCGCTCGTCTTGTACTGGTTCTTCTCGTCAACGGCAAAGATCTTCTCGACAAAGAGTCCTTCCCGGAGGACGAGGACCTTCACATCGGGCCCCTCGATCTCGGTCGTCCCATCCGAGGCACGGGAGTGGAGCACGTAGACCTGCTGCCAGCTGGACGGCCCGACAGCTTTCTCTTCCGGGGGTTCGTTTCCATTGAGCATGACCTGGAACCTCGCGGTCGATCCATCGACTATCGGTGTGCTGATGTCAAGATACCGCGAGGCGTCCTCATCTCCTTCCAGATCGTATCTCCATCTCCCTGTGGCTTCTCCCCTCAGGGAGAGTATGACCTCCGCTTTCTCCTCTTTTCCGAAAACGAGGCGGACCTCGGCGGGGGAGACGTCGAGCAGGGGGGGTGTGATGATGCGGATGGAGACCGCCTCTTCTGCTATCACCCCACCGTTCTCCGCTGCCGTGATGACGATATCTTCGGATTCGGGAGGTACTGCCTGGGACAGAGGATCCGGAGGAGATGCCTCGACCCGCACGGCAACCCATCCATCACCGGTCGCTACCCCGACACTCGGTTCATCCAGCCACTGTGCCGTTATTCCCCGGGCAAATGAGATGGCGGCTGTTTTGGAGGAAACGCGGGCACGGATCGTGACCGAATCTCCCGTGAGATACGGGTTGATGGCATTCTTTTCCGGAGGGACAAACTCCATTTCGATCCGCCCCGCTTTCTGCCCTATAAAGACCGTGAGCGCATCATCGTAGTGATCCTTTCCCACCTGGAACGAGACCGGGCAGGTGACCCTCGAGGCGGCACCGGCCTTTTGCTGGGTGACGGTCGCAGAGAGCGTCCCGGTCGCGTTCCCCGGGTGGATGGACAGGATCCCTGCTGCGGAAGATGGGGCCGAGATCGAGACGGTCGCCCCAGGAACATCGACTTCCTGCCCGTCAGGGAGCACCTCGCGGACAAGAGCAGTAAAAGTGGCGGGGCTGGAAGGCGAGACAGAGAGGGAATGGGGGACGATGTAGGGCTGGAAGGTCCTCCGGATAGCAAACGAGAGCTGCCCGGATGCCCGGATGATCATCCCACACACGACTGCGGTGATCTCGACCATCACTTGCGCCCGGTCCATCACCTCGCGGGAGGCGAGTGCCGCATATTCCCGTACTTTCGTGTCGTCCCCCTCGCGGTACTCACGCATGACATCAATAGCGGATCTCCCGCCTGTTTCAACGAATGTAATCGACTCCTGCACCATCCTGAGCTCGCGGGCATTCGGTTTCACGATTGAGGGGAACCGGACCCGTGCCCGAATTCCACCGCGGGGACGGCCGGCCTCGTCTTCGGGAAGGGAGAAGGTCTCGAGTTCAAGCATCCCTGGCTGGATGGAGGGAATGGCAATCGAGACGACCCGGGTCTGGGTGGGGACAGGTGCTTGCACGGGCAGGGGAACTCCGGGAAGGGGTGCCTGGATATCAGGGGTCAGCGTGACCTGGATTCGGACCGGTTTTTTTGGGATGACCAGCTCGGCAAACTTTCCAAGCGGCATCCCATCGGAGAGTGCCGCCTCAAACCGGGCAGCCCGCCGCCCGTCCATCAGCTCGTGCCCGGAGATGGTCACCAGCCCCTTCCATCCGGAACCCGGCTCGATGACCGTCTCCACCTGGTCCTTGAGGATCACCGGTTCCCCCCCGGCGATACGGATGCGGGAGCGGACCGTCACTGCCCCAACCCTCCCCGAATCAGGATTATAAGGAAAGGTCAGTGCTACCATGGGGCACCCTGGGTGTTGATAAGGGCGTGTTGTTCACAGGATGCCATGAGGGGTTACTCCGGTTCTGGTCACGTACAGGACTATTCTCCCGCTGGAGGTAAAATCGGTTTCGGAAATGACCTGTCAGACGGGGATTACCCGGGTATGCCTGATGAGAGCCCCTGTGAAGATTGCTGCTGATAAGGGAGCATGAACTCTGCCCGGGAAAACAGGAACGACATATTTTTCCATGGACCTACCGATCCAGTTGCATGAGCTGTCGTACCTGGCTGTTTCTTCTCTGTTTCCTGCTGGTCATCACTCCTGCAAATGCCCTCTGTCACTGGGCCCCCGAGGTAACCCCTCCCCCCGGGGTGCCGCCTTGCAGCGGATACCCAGACTCCTTCCAGCAGCCATGGCCCCGCCTTCCGACCGATACCGAGATAGAGACGGCAAAGGAGGAGTATCTCGCCTATCAGCTTGAAGGGAGCGAGAGGCGGCGGATCGATTCGGTAGTGGTGGCGAAGTACCATACCTGCGAGGGTACCTGGATCAACCATGTCGATATGGAGATGAAATACTCCTGGTGGTGGGAGTCGGTCACCGGGGAGGGCGAATGGCAACCTTCGACCGCCTATACCTTCCTCATCTATGATCCTGCCCGGAACCGCTTCGAATTCGTCCTGGACATTGGAATGAGCCCCTACTTTTTGGGATTCATTACCAATCCTGTCCAGGGATTTGCCACCGGTTCATGCTCCAGCGGGGGAGGAGCGGTAGTCCCGACAGTGTCCGGGGCAAGTGTCGCCCCCGAATCCGATGACAACTCCTGGGTCGTAATCATCGGCGCCATCGCGGTCATCGGCGGGGGATTAGCGATCGGAGCCAAGAAACTTGCCGGTGGAAAAGGGGAGAAGGATACCAGGGAGAAAAAGAAGAAGGAGAAGAAGGAGCCCGAGAAGGTCCGCTATATCCTGCAGCTCAGCACCGACCGGGTGACCGTCACCCCTGATTCCGCTGCTTCCCTAAAAGTGACAGCCTGGAAGATTGTGGGGACCAGCCCTCCTGCCCCTGCACCCGAAGCAGCAATCACCCTGACGGTCCCGGCAGGGAACGAGGGCCTCTCGGTTCAGCCGGCCTCTGGAACCGGCTCGGTGGAGGCCAGTGTCGCTCTTGTGTCCCAGGTAGCAAAGAGCCCGGTGCTGATCACGGTCACGGCAACGGCAGGGAAGAGTTCGGTGACGGCTCAGGTGACTGTCGAGATCCCGGCAGAGTACCTGATGGAGTTCTTCTGATCCAAAAAGATATCCCCCTTTTTTTATACCAACGCAGGGAAACATACTCTCCATAGAGGTGATCCATGCCCTACTGTGAAACCTGTGGCACCGAGCTGAATGAAGGTACGACCTGCCCGTCATGCGCGAGCGGAGAGGGACAAAAGAGCGGCCCTGAGCCGGAGGGCCTCCTCTGGACAGCGAAAGCCCCGGTCATATCCAGCCGGCCGGTAGTCACCCAGTTGATCCTGGTCTTTGTCATCGCCTGCCTGATTGTCCTTGCATTCCTGTTTCTCCTGGACATCGACGCCGGACTGGGTGCAGCCCCGTATATCCTGGGGATCATGGTCTTTTTTATCGTACTCGGCCTGATCATCGCCGCTGCCATCCAGTTCTTTACAAAGGGGGGTCCGACCACGGAGTTTGCAATAACCCCTGCAGGTATTGGCTATCGGGCAGGGAAGGAATCAAAAGCCATCAACCGCGCCACCCTGGCAGGGACCGCCCTTGGCGGCTCACTTTCAGGAGCCGGCGGGAGCATGATCAACATCAGCCGTGAGATGGACTTCATGGCATGGGACGAGGTCCGGAGCATCACTGTATACCCAAAAGAACGATCACTCGTCTTCTACCGCAATATGTTCATTTTCCCCTTTGCACTCTACTGCACCCAGGAAAACTTCGAACAGGTCAAGGCTCTTGCAAAGAAATATGCACCCGATGCCCGGTATAAGGAAAAGAGCTGGTGAATGGTGCACACGCCGGCAATCCGGCAGAGCGCTGCAGCGCTCGCCGTTGGGATCCTTGTCTTCATGGCAGGGGAGTTTGCCGGGGCATATGCCACTGTCATGGAGACCGCAGGGGTATTGATCGCCGTTGCTGGCGGAATCGGTATCATCCTTGGGCTCGTGGTACCAGAGCGGGAACGCCGGTCCTGACCATTCGACACCATTCCGCATCCAGGGATGGATCGCGTTCGCTGCACCGTTTTCCTGCGGAAAAAGAGCAGGAGACCGAGGGATCTCCCGTTCATTTTTTCTACGCGATGGTAATCGGGACCTTTCCGGCCAGCTCCTGCTGCGCTTCCCGGAGTTGTCCTGGCGCAAACAGGGGGTCTGCCTGCAGTTCCAGGGCATGGGAGGCAAGAGAGATGGTGATGGCGGGGTTCCGCCCGCCCTTGTAAGCCACTCCCCTGATCTGCGGGTAAGGGATGAAATAGTTGACCCCGTCTGCATCGAGCACCTCATGAATAGACCTGTTCCGGAATTCCTGCCAGGGGGCATCGGCAAGCTCTTCCCCTGCCGCATAGGCTTCCAGGGAGATCCCCTTCTGCCTGGCCTTCTTCCCGATCGCTTCCATGTAGTGATCCCATGCCCTCTCCACCTCGTCCTCGCTTCCCGGGGTGACGGCAAGGATGAGCCGCCGGTCAGAAAAGAGGAGGTTGAAGACGTACTGGAAGTCGAACTCCTTTGGACCAGGTTCGAAACAGGCGGGGACGATGCTCACGATCTGCTCTCCCGGTACATCGAGCCCGTGGTGCTTCCCTATCCGCGAGAAGAGGGCGGCCCGGGCGGGGTAGAAGCCGCCCAGAGCAACCCGCCACCGCTCCTCGCGATGGGTAGTCCGGACCACGAGGAGGTCTTCCCCACCCCTGTCATCGACCAGGTCCTCGCCCCTGACATAGAGGATATCATCGAACGATACGCGGAGAGACGCGGGATTTTCCGCGATGATCTGATCCGGACGCATTCCTCCATACCTGAGCCAGGGAGCGGTATCTAAGCCAAGACGTGAGCGGATGCCATTGACCTGCCCGGCGAGATCTGCCGGGACCTGCCGGGGGCCAAGGTATGCCCGGGGAAGCATCGGGGAACTGGCTGCCGACACCTCCCAGAATTCGCGGGCTGTTATCCCGCTCTGATCGAGGGCTTCGGAGAGCTGTTCGCGGATCTCCTCGATCGCCCTGGACACCTCCGGTTTCGGAACGACGGCGATGAGTGAATCACCGGTGATCACCAGCAGGATATCCTTCCGCGAGAAGACCCCGGTATGCATCGCCCCGAACGGGATAACAACAGGGACATCGGGGAGTAATGGGGGAACGGGAGCGGCAGCAGTCACCATAGCCACCGGCTGGCCACACTGCTCGCAGAACTTTGCACCTGGAGAGAGGGGAGCTCCGCAGGCGGTGCAGAACCGGGACGTGGCGGTCACGGGAGCACCCCGGTAATCGTTGGGATATGCATCTGGTGATTTCACACAGAATGCTATGGAAATGCAGGTATCTAAACGATTGGGACACCGGCAACCACGTATGGATCTGTCGAGGCACCAGAGCGGTACAACATGACACGATGAAAACAGCGTGAGACGATAAAAAATGAAGCAATGAGATCGTTTCAGATATTTTCTACCGGAATGACCCGGTTCCTTACCGGGATGGGGGCCCTAGTCTCATGGAGATCGACCCCGAGCGCTTCGAAAAGGACCTGGTCGATGGTATCCACGAAGATGAAGTGGATCTCAGACCTGACCTCATCAGGGATATCCTCGAGATCACGCCGGTTCTCGCTTGGGAGGATGACCGTCCGGATCCCAGCCCGATGGGCAGCAAGGACCTTCTCCCGGATCCCACCGACCGGCAGCACTGTGCCAGAGAGGGTGATCTCCCCGGTCATGGCCGTCTTTGGGTCGACCGTGATCCCGGTGATGAGAGAGGCAAGCGCCGCAAAGAGGGCGATCCCTGCTGACGGTCCGTCCTTTGGAGTTGCCCCTGACGGCACATGGATATGGACATCACTGGCAATGAAGTCAAACCCGTTCGCCTTGTATGCCAGCCGGGAGCGGGCAAGGCTCATCGAGATGGTTGCCGACTCCTTCATCACATCGCCGAGCTGTCCTGTCAGGGTAAGGTTCCCTTTTCCCGGCATGGAGGTCCCCTCGATGAACAGGATCTCTCCGCCAACCGGGGTCCAGGCAAGCCCGGTAACCACGCCGGGAACCGCACCATTTCGTGCTGTTTCCTGGCGGACCACCTCCCTTCCAAGGATCGGATCGAGCATCTCCGCTGTTACCACGTATGGTCGTGAAGCGGTTCCCGAGACAATCTTTTCCGAGGCATACCTGGCAATCCGGGCCAGCTGCTTCTTCAGCCAGCGGACTCCCGCCTCCCGGGTATACCGGTCGATGACTGCCCGGAGCGCATCGTCCTCGATTACAAGGCTGTTGGCATCAAGACCATGCTCCCCGAGGGTTGCCGGGATGAGGTGGTTCTTTGCGATGGAGAACTTCTCGTTCTTCGTGTACCCGGAGATCTCTATCAGCTCCATGCGGTCAAGGAGCGGAGCGGGGATCGTGGCGGTGGTGTTTGCCGTCGCGATGAAAAGTACTTCCGAGAGATCATAAGGGACCTCCAGGTAGTGGTCAGAGAAGGTGCTGTTCTGCTCGGGATCAAGGACTTCAAGGAGTGCGCTTGCCGGATCGCCCATGGAGGACGACGCGAGCTTGTCGACCTCGTCGAGGATAAAGACCGGGTTCTTCACCCCTGCCCGCCTGATCCCCTGGATGATCCGCCCGGGGAGCGCCCCGACGTACGTCCTCCGGTGCCCCCGGATCTCGGCCTCATCCCGGACCCCTCCGAGGCTGACCCGGACATACTTCCGGCCAAGGGCATCGGCGATGCTCTTTCCAAGGCTCGTCTTCCCCGTCCCCGGGGGACCCGTCAGCAGGAGGATCGAGCCCTGCTTCTCGTGCTTCAGCTTCATCACCGCAAGGTGCTGGATGATCCGCTCCTTCACCTTCAGAAGGCCGGTATGGTTGGCATCGAGCACCGTGCGGGCTTCTGCAATATCAACCGTGGTCTTCTCCTCGGTCACCCAGGGGAGGTCGAGGAGCAAATCCAGGTAATTCCGGATGATATGACTCTCGTGGTTCTGCCCTCCGGAAACCTCGAGTTTCCGTGCCTCGGCAAGCGCTTTTTTGCGGACCTCTTCGGGCATCTTCGATTGCTCGATCCGCTCTCTGTATCCCGAATCACCAGGCACACCCCCCTCGATATCGTTCAACTCTTCCTGGATCAGCTTGAGCTGTTCACGGAGCATCGCTTCGCGGTTTGACTTGTTCACCTTCTCGGAGACCTTCTGTGCCATCTCCACCCGGAAGCTGATCTGCTCCCCCAGTTCCTGCATGAGTTCGAGGAACATACGGCCCCGTTCCCGGGCCGATTCCGTCTCGAACAGGGCCTGCTTTGCCGCGATCGGCAGCGGGGCAAAGAGCATGACATGACCAATGACCTTGTCGACCGAATCCATCTCGTCAATCGCCCGGTTGAAGGGACCCGATCCCGGAAAATGGCTGCTGATGTCGCGGATGACAGCCCGGATATCGGCAAGGAGTGCCTTTTTTGTGGGTTCATCAAGGTCCTGCCGATCCGTGAAGGGGCTGCAGGATGCATAGAACCGGCCGTCCCGCTCTTCGATACTGGTGACGGCGAGCTTCTCGCACGCGACTCCTTCGATGAGGTAGCCAGGGTCGGCAGGCTCCGCTCCTCCGATCTTCAGGAGGCTGCCGGCACGGTACAGGGATTCTGCGGTGGGATCCGAATCCTCGGCAGTGGCAAGTGCAAGGACCTCGACCGGGGATCCCTCCTTCAGTTCCGCAGCGATATGTTGGCCGATTGGTTGTTCGACGTTCAGCTTTGTCCGGGTCCGTGGAAAGAGCACGACCCCGGAGAGGGGTAGCACGAGGAGCACGCGGTTCCTCGGGGGGTTACATCCAAACATTGGTTCTGTTCCTTGGTGGACAGGGGATTATCTGATATTCCTGATGATCCGGAATAGACGATCCAGATCATCGCTGTCGAGAGATCCTTCCAGCCGGGAGACGAGGAGCGCCAGCGAAGCCTCTTCTACCCGGGCAATCCTGCGACCTTTCTCGGTCAGGCGGATAAAAAGGACACGTCCGTCACAGGAGGACCGTTCGCGGTATACGCACTCCATGCCCACGAACCGGTTGATCATCTCGGTGACCGTAGGCTTCGAGTTCCGTGTGATCTCGGCAAGCCGGGTGAAGGTCATGTCGCCCTGTTCATCGATGACCTTCAGGTATCCGATCTGCTTTCCCGTGATATCGGGAACTCCGCATTCGGAGAGGATGGCAGAAGAGATCTCCTGCTGCAGCCTGATCAGCCGTTCCATCGCGGCCAACAGCCGCTCCTCCGCATCCATGACCTCTGCCTGTGATTAGTTAGGTCTTACCTAATAATAAGTTTCAGATGGAGGCAAGGCTACAGGAGGCGTACTCATCTCCCGGGAGTTGTCACCATCTATTGAGATGAAAGCAATGAGGGGGGGAATGATCGAATGGTCCCGTCAGAAAAGGGTACATGACGGGATACGGGGGCCGTGGTGAATCCCCATTACATATCCTAACATTCATATTCCTTACCTATCAGCAATCTGATGGAATATCTTCATTTCACCATTATGTTATCGAAATAGACCTCCCGGAAGGGATAATTGCTGTGGCTGCTCATCTGGAAATAGAGATATCCTGATTCCAGATGCAGATCGTTTTGGGGGATATAATAGAGAAAGGATCCATTTTCAAGGATGGTTATACCTTCGGTATCCGGAACCAGAACGATCCGCTGGTATCCGACAGGTCTCCCCGATCGCTCTTCCGGCCATCCTTCGGTATACAAAAACCTGACGCTCTCATCAGCCTTGATTGCAACGGTTGCACGTGCGTTTTTTCCCGGGGGGACACCGATATATTCAATTTTGAGCCATTCCGGCTCTCGTTCGGGATTCGTGCTCGTTTCCGTGGGACACAAAAAGAACCCGGCGGTCAGGTAGCAACCGTTGCTCTGGTTGTTCCAGTCGAGATCGAAGGAGATCTCATGTGCCTGGCGAAGAATAATCGGCTCTCTACTCTTAATCCCGATATACTTGACCGTATCGTCCATTGTCCCGATGGTGTCCATTCCCAATCTCACATGGTAATCGTCCTGGTCTGAAGGAGAGAGGGGAACCACTTCAATGAGACTCTGGTGGGTATCTCCTTCCCGGGTCATCTCCCACCGGCCAGGATCCAGGTAGCCGGTATTGAAGGTCTCCTCAATGACAGTTCCTCCTGAAGTTCCCTCATGAAGAGACAGAAAGGAGGGATAAGCAGTAAGGAGCCAGTAACTACCGGCAATACCGAAGCATAACAGGAACAGGAGCAACATAAGGAGAGGTCGTTGCATGGTAGATCCTCCTTTCAGGTACTCGTATCATGAACGTGCACTATCAAAAAAATTTTGGAGATTATGTCTGCAAGATTACATCTCAAGCGGTACCGAAACGGTCGCACTGCCGGTCACACTGTTGCCCGAGAAATCAGTTGCCTGATACGTGATGGTATATATCCTGCCATCCTGCTCCCCGGCCCGTTCAGCCCTCAGTCTGAATTTATAATCCTCTGTTCCAAGGTTTGCAGCTTGAATATCCCCGGTGGTTTCGCCATCCCCGATACCATCCGCATCGTCGGGTTCATCGCTGGTGATACTTGCCAGGACGATAACCGGATCTGCATCGCAGATGTCGCTTGCAGTGACACTTGCATCGATATTCACCATTTTATGGTTCGGCGGCCAGAGGGTATCAGGGGCTACCGCTACCGAGATCTCAGGCGGGGTCGTGTCCTCCACCGTCACCCCCATCGTTGCAGTAGCAACGTTTCCCGCATCATCGATCGCAGTGAAGGTCACCGTGGTTGTGCCGAGCGGGAACACTTCCGGTGCATCGTCGGTAAGATCCGGGCTGGCATCGCAGACGTCGGTGACAGTTGCCGTCAAGTCTGCCGGATCGACCGGGGTGCCAGCAGCACTTGTCTGCTCAACAGTGACGTCTGGTGGAACCGTGATGACGGGCGGAGTTGTATCAACCACCGTCACCTGCATCGTTGTACTGGCACTGTTCCCTGAATCATCGGTCGCGGTGAAGGTCACCGTGGTTGTGCCGAGCGGGAACACTGCCGGTGCATCGTCGGTAAGATCCGGGCTGGCATCGCAGACGTCGGTAACAGTTGCCGTCAAGTCTGCCGGATCGACCGGGGTGCCAGCAGCACTTGTCTGCTCAACAGTGACGTCTGGTGGAACCGTGATGACGGGAGGAGTTGTATCAATCACCGTCACCTGCATCATTGCACTGGCACTGTTCCCTGAATCATCGGTCGCGGTGAAGGTCACCGTTGTTGTGCCGAGCGGGAACACTGCCGGTGCATCACTCGCAACATCAGGGCTGGCATCGCAGATGTCGGTAGCAGTCGCTGTCAGTGATACCGCTGAACCTGCACCAGTCTCCTGCTCAACCGTAACATCGGACGGAACCGAGAGCACAGGAGGTGTGGTATCCTGAACCGTGACGGATACCGTGTCGGTTCTCATATCCTCATCAAGATCGGTCCCCTGCCCGTCATCGACCACCAGGGTTATGATGGTCGCACCCAGTGGAAGCGAGATCGTGGGAGTGGGCCCTGTCGCTGATCCACCTGACCAGGTCCATCCATACGTCAATGGTGCACCATCAGGATCATTCGAACCCGTTCCATCAAGTGAGACCGAAGTTCCGGCAAGGCTTGTCTGTTCGACCATCTGGTCGGGACCGGCATTTGCCGTTGGCAGGCTGCCCCGGATCACCTTGGGAACCAGGGTCAGGCCTGGATCGCCAGCGAAACGGACGCAGGTGGTCCCGTCCCCACAGATAGGATTATCTGCGCACGCTTTGTTAAACGCAGTCTGGGCGGTATCGCTCTGGTTCAGATAGTTGAACAGATCATCCTGCCATGCTACTGCATTTGCCCAACAACCCCCCGGTGCGGAGCAGGAATAAGTCTCACCCAGAGCTGCGTTGCCAGTCCAGTCCATGTGACAGTACCCTACCGTGACCGTATCATCGGTGGAACCTTTCCTGAACTCGTAGGAGAAGGATCCGTCATCCGTGTGGCACATCCCTTCGCAGCTTCCGATGAAGGTAAATGGCATTTTGGTCCTGTCTGCGATCCATGTCTCAACATTCGCGGCAAAGATGTAATGAGCAGTAGGACTTGGACATCCGGTATTCAGGTTCAGGAAATCATAGCTCCCCCCATGCGCCAGTTCATAGAACAATGCGGTGGTTGAGCTGTCGATATGCCCCTCCACGGTTGCTTCCGGAGGTCTGTCACTTATCTCGGTGGAATACCCCATGGTGGTAAACCAGTTTCCTGCATTCAATGCATAAGGTTCATAGTAATATTCTGCACAAGCCCCATGGTCAGGCCCACCGAGTGAATACGCTTCGTACGGTGGCGAAAGACCATAGCCCAGAATCACGCCGTCCATCGCATCGATCACGGTGGTGATCCTTCGATCATGCTCCTCGCTGATAACCACCCAGCAGGGATTTTTAGGCGTTGGCTTGATGGGAAACTCTACCGAGTCGGGTGATATGAACAGGAGCCGGGAGAGGATAACTTCGCCCACGACCATCGATTCTGCCTGCTTCTGCTTGATTTCAGGTTTTATATGCTCCGGCAGATCATCCCGCCACTTTACCTCCTTCTTCAGGAGTTTCTCAGTCTTCTTGTCGAACTGGTAGACGATGAAGTCCCCTTCGACAACAGCATCATCTATCATCCTCTGGTGCCAGTAGACATCCATATCGCCAATCTCTAGTTTCTTGAATTCTTTATCCCCGTTCTCATATTTCTCAAGATTTTCGTCGTTTTTGGCCGTTACAATTCCAACGACGAGTACACTGAAAAGAATTACAAGACAGATGAGAGAGAATTTAGTTACCTTTTTCATACTGTTCCTCCATTTCCTCAACGTACGATCGATGTTTGTACCCTGAACGGGCTGCGAATTCTCGTCTGCCCGCCTCATCGGAAAAAAAGAACCGGTCTCCCTGGTATCGCTCCAACCTTGCTCAGGGCAGACACACTATCAAATTCAGATTAATATATGTTTGCAAGGCAATTAAAATGACAAAGGGGTTAATGAGTATAAATGAAATTTTTTAAACTAGATGATGTAAAAGGTTCCCAACTATCACCATTGGTTACTCTCTCCTCATCGCACCCTTTCGTGCACACACACCCCTGGAGATCACCATCGCTCCAAAAAAACCAACGATTGAAATCACTATTCCAAACCCAGGTATCTTCCTTGACTCGCCCTGGAAAGATCCCTCACTTGCAGTGTTTTGGGTATGGGTGGTCTCGTTGACTATCCGGAGATCTGAAATCCGGCTATCACTGGCACTGTCCTTCTCCTCAAAATCGCTCCTGTACTTCAGGTCATTCACGACCAGAGTATCGGTACTCCTGTTGAACGCAGAGATGACATACAGGTCTGCCACTTCAGGATCAGTTCCCCCTTCTTTGTGCCAGGAGATGATCACGTCACCGGCAATGACACATCCGGCATTGGTATTGGTTACTCCCTGTTCAGCGATCAGGGTATTCTGGCATGCAGACAGCTTTATCCATCCTTCGAAATTAACAGGAGGACCATGTGCAGCATGGACCGAAATCCTGCCGTTATCATCGATAAAAACATACCGGCATTGATGTGCCCAGTTTTCCGCAGGCATATCATCAATAAAAAATACCCATCCCACTTCATCAGGAAGCGCAATTGATCCATACCAGGTTTCAATACTTGATTCTCCGGAAATCAGACTCGGATATACATAGAGCCACGTTCCTTCCAATGAGCCATTGAGAATCTCAGATTGAACCCTCTCATATGCCGCAATCCAGTCGACCTCAAACGCTCCTTCTGCACAAGAGACCGCGGCTCCTGAATCGGTTATCGCCATTCCGGCCGTCAGAACAACGAGTACTACGGTGAGAATACAGCCAATGGCAATGCTGGAGCGCATATCATGCTTCCTTTCATGTCGTACTTCCGTATATCACCATAAAAGATTTTTTGAGTGGGATATGCTCCCATCTCACCGGAAGATATCGTGGGCTATTTTTCCAATGGCACGATAACAGTGTCAGTCGCACTGGCACTGTTCCCCGAGTCATCCGTTGCCGTGTAGGTGATAGTATAGACCCGGCCATCATATTCACCTGACCGTTCTGAACGCAGCTTGAAGGTGAATAAAGTTGTCAAGACGATATCATTTGGTTTATCCCCATCGCCAAGCCCATTATCCGGTTCATCGCTGGTGATGCTGGTGAGCCCCACGTCCGGTGAAGCATCGCATATATCATTCGCTGACACGGTCGCCTGGATATCCACCATCTTGTGGTTTGGCGGCCACAGGGAATCGGGTATGACAGAGACGCTTATGGTCGGTGGTGTAGTATCGACCACGGTCACGGTCATGGACTTTGATACTGCATTGCCCGAATCGTCAGTCGCAGTGAAAATCACCGTTGTTACACCGAGTGGGTAGATTGCCAGGCCGTCATCGCTAATCTCAACATCCGCATCGCAGATGTCGCTCGCACTTGCAACGAGCGGTACAACCGTGCCGTCAAGGGTGGCCTGTTCGACAACAACATCATCAGGAACGGTCAACTCAGGTGGCGTAGTGTCGACAACGGTCACGGTCATGGACTTTGATACTGCATTGCCCGAATCGTCAGTCGCGGTGAAAGTCACCGTCGTTCCACCAAGTGGGTAGATTGCCAGGCCGTTGTCGGTGACCTCAACATCCGCATCGCAGATGTCGCTCGCACTTGCAACGAGCGGTAGCACCGTGCCGTCAAGGGTGGCCTGTTCGACAACAACATCATCAGGAACGGTCAACTCAGGTGGCGTAGTGTCGATAACGGTCACGGTCATGGATTTTGATACTGCATTGCCCGAATCGTCAGTCGCAGTGAAAGTCACCGTCGTTCCACCAAGTGGGTAGATTGCCAGGCCGTCGTCAGTAATCTCAACATCCACGTCGCAGATATCGCTAGCACTTGCAACGAGCGGTACCACCGTGCCGTCAAGGGTGGCCTGTTCGACGATAATATTAGCGGGAACTGTCAGGACTGGCACGGTGGTATCTCGTACCAGGATGGATACCGTGTCCGGTTCGCTGCTCCGCCCATCCGCAGTGACCACCAAGGTTACTACGGTTGTCCCGAGCGGGAAGGTTCCCATCGGTGTGACACCTGTCGCTGATCCTCCTGACCAGGTCCAGCTATAGGTCAAGGCCTCCCCGCACGGATCGGCCGATCCCGAGCCATCAAGCATTACCGGTGTTCCGGCAAGACTGGTCTGCTCAACGGTCTGATCTGGCCCCGCATTAGCAATCGGCACGACAGGCAAATAGCAGGAATTGAGCGCGAGGGTAGATCCGATAGTTACCGGGGTCTCCCCATATTGGGGGTGCTCACTCTCATGGTCGTTGTCTCTGGCATAGATGAATGCTTCACTCATCGAGACGGTCCCATCGTTGTCGGTATCAGCATCGACCGATGCGCCACCCTTGTCATGGCCAGCCACCGCAGAAATCCAGAGGGTGCTAAACGTATCACCATACGAAGATTCAAACGCGTTTGCCGCGGCCGCAATGAACCGCTCCTGGCCAACAGGCCCGGGGATCACATCATCGATGAACCCGCCGCTGTAGCACTGCTCCATGGTAATCATGATGGGAACGGTCGCGGTGATCTTATCCAGATTGGCGTCAAACTCGTCGTCCCTCATTGTCTCGTACCATAGGTT
>JAAYWH010000049.1 GCA_012516785.1 Methanomicrobiales archaeon | reverse complement strand
TCTATCCGATACAAAATTTCACTGCAATATTTGTTGGAAATGCTTATGGTTCATATGGCATAGATGTGACGCGGGTACTTAATGATACACCAATATCTTTCCATGGGGAGAATATTTCAATTCAACCAAATGACATTCATAAATTCGATTTCAATTGGGAAAACCTCAAGGATCAAAAAGATGGCACTATCATCTCTATTGATGATTCCGGCGATGGGGTTATAGATCAAATAATAATCAAAGGAACGCTCTGGGCGCCCATGGATTGCTCATTTGTTATCCAAAACTATTCTGGTGTTTCGCCTCTTACCTATACGTTTACTGATACATCAACAAGTAATATCACCTCCCGCCTCTGGTCCTTCGGCGATGGAACATTTGCTGAAAACGTTACTGAAATCACTCACACCTACACCACCTACGGCAACTATACCGTCATTCTAACTGTCTCCGGTCCAGATGGGGAGGACACATCGTCTCAAGTCATTACTGTTATTCCGCCTTCAATCCCCCCAGAGGGTATCACTAATCTCCACAATACTACCTATCTCTCAGATTCCATAACCTGGACCTGGGCCGATCCTGCATCAACGGACTTCCACCATGTGATGGTTTATCTTGACGGTATTTTCAACACAAATGTGACAGCAGGAGTCGAGGAATTCACGGCAAACGGACTCAGCTCTGCAACAGAATACACAATCGGGACAAGGACAGTCGGAGCAAATGGCCTTTTCAACACGACGTGGGTGAACCAGACTGCAAAAACAGCAGCTACCTCTGGTTCAGATGTTACAACTCCGGAAGCAGATTTCATTGCCAATGTCACCTATGCAAAAGCTCCCCTCGTGGTCCAGTTCACCGACCAGTCATTAGGATATCCAATTTCATCTTGGGCATGGGACTTCGGAGACGGTGCCAACTCAACTGAACAGAATCCCATCCACACCTACACCAATTACGGCACATACAATGTTTCATTGACCGTTACCAATGCTGTTGGCGAGGATACCATCACCAAGAATGACTATATCCAGGTTATTCCAATGGTTGGCGGTGATAAAGGGTATTACCTCATTCACTGTAACGTTGAGGGCGCTAAAGTCTACTTTGATGAAGACTATAAAGGAGATATCATAAATGGAACGCTCCTAGTGAAAATCTACCTTACTACAACGCCCTACCATCGATATTCTGTCTCTAAAGCAGGGTATGTCACCGTCAACGAGGCTCTCCCCACTTATCCTGCAAAAGACGAGACCAAGGATATCTTTGTAACCTTGGTTGATGTTACAGATGGCAGCTGGACCCGTCCTCCCTACCCTGAAGTAACCAGGATTCAGCCCGGATACCCTGACTCAAACTGGACCCGTCCTCCCTACCCTGAAGTAACCAGGATTCAGCCCGGATACCCTGACTCAAACTGGACTCGTCCTCCCTACCCTGAAGTAACCAGGATTCAGCCCGGATACCCTGACTCAAACTGGACCCGGCCAGCGTATCTTGATTGGATTTGGAACCGTTCTTCATTTCACAATTTTTTTAAAGAGATGTTCGATTTACAATAGGATAGCACAGTCAAGATACAGTGGAGATTAACGGTCCGGGTTTTCCCGGACTCAAAATCCACTCTGAAGGATCGATGCTTTATATCAGGGAGCGTGGGGTGTTATAGAGCATCACTCGAGCGCCTGCACGATCTCCTCAGGAACAATAAGGTCGAATATCTCATGGATCCCTGCCCGGGCATCATCAAACCAATTCAATACACTGCTAACGGTATCAAATCTGGCCGGTCTTTCTGTGTTCATTGTGAAGATCAGGGTCCATCCGGGTTTTCCAGGGCTGCCATGAATGGAATGGACTGACCCTATGGTGTGTGGGATCGTTGTCTCGATGAGCAGGATTTCATTCTGTGTATTATCGAAGGAACAATGAAATCTCCCGGAGATCAGGTGTGCGATTTCTTCGGTTCCGGGAAGGTTTTTTCCGCCAGCGACAGGTAGCAGGTCGCTATACCTGAGCATACACCCATTGATTTGGGAGATCTCTCCTGCCCCCATGACCATGTCCTTTATTTTTTCCCTGATATGCGGCCAGCCCGGATAGGGCGGAGGAATTATCAGGGAGAGGATTTCAGCGCCAGATGTACGCATACAACGACAGCAGACCTCCTCAACAGGGGACCGGGAAAAGGAATGTGGCGGCGGATGGTTCATGACAAGAACGATTATTATTGGAATGGTATTCTATCATTGTTGCTACGTCCCAGCCGTCAACTTGTCGAAAAGACACATCCTGAGCCTTACCACTTGCCGGGATCCTGTGCCAAGACAGTCAATGGAAATCGTCTCTATAACGTCACCCGTTCCAGAGAGAGAGCCC
>JAAYWH010000048.1 GCA_012516785.1 Methanomicrobiales archaeon | reverse complement strand
GTAGCAGGTCTCGCAGAGTTTTGTCCCGGTATTGCGGTCGATGTAGACGGCAGGATCAATCTCGCAGATGGTGCACTTACTGAACGGTGAGGTGAGCCGTTCCATCCGGGCGGGATCACAGGTCCCCGGGAGAATCGTGGCTGCCTTCTGGGCTTGTTCCTTTGCCCTGGCATAACAGTACTTACAGATCTGGTACGGCTTCCACTGGTCTTTGGGTCGGCGTTTCCGTTCTTCGGTCAGCATCTCGACATAATGGGTCCAGGGATTGCCACACAAGCGGCAGTATGTGTGGTCCGGGACTTCCAGCGGCTTGTAGTCCTTTGCCATGAGGGGAGGATAGGGTATTGCAGAAGGGGGTGTGTTTGTTTCCCTGCAGCACTGCAGAACTCCTGCGGCTCTGCTCCTTCTTTCCAGAGAGGAGATCTGGTTGTGATATGATGCTGAATTCTGATTTGGATGATTATCTGCATCTTTTTTGATTTCATCCTTCAGCACTATGGAGGTTCCAGGTTCACGGGCAGGGGGAGTCATATGAGATCCTGCATTCCCGGGATCCTGTGTGTGTTTCCTTCCTCCAGAGTATTGATCTGTACATGTACGTGTACTATTATTATAGGGGATATTTTCAGGATTGGAGTCTGCTGGATCCTTTTCGATTCTATCAGCTGGATCCATGGTTTTGCTGAAGGTCTGCCGAAGGATTGAAGGATTGTCCGAATCATCCTGATCATCGAACCAGGCCGCTCCGCCATGGGACCATGACTGGTAGAGATCCTGGTCGAAGGCGTAGGCATTGGTCCGTCTCCGCGTTGAACTTCCCCCATACTCGCTGTCACTCTGCACGGTACGGTCACAGAAGGAGAGGGCCGGGCATTTCTCCAGGAGGCCGGTATACCGGCTGCCCCGGCTGTCGTACCCATGGATGAGCCGGTGCAGGGTGCCATTGGATAATCCGGTCGCTTTCTGGAGCTGGGGGATCGTGAACTCCTCCCACTTGTTCCTGGCGATCGTCCCGATCAGTTCTGCCTCCTTCCGGGTGAGCTTGGTCTCCTGGCCTCCGGCCGTCCCATTCAGCTGCCCGTAGAGGCGGAGAGCTTCGTAAAAATCTTCCATGGTCGCCGTGAGGCAGAAGTACCGGCCACGGATACTCTGCTCCCGCTGCATGAACCGGAGCACGGTATGTGCCTTGATCAGGTTCTCGAACATCTCAATATTTCTCCGGTTCGCATAGGAACGGAAATGGATCCGGGATGCGAAGGGGATGATGACCCAGAAGAGTTGCCGTCCGAGCAGCTCCCAGATCGCCCTGCAGATCAGGACTTCCGGCCGGTCCTCCTCGAGGTTATCGGGCGGGAGTTCGTCCTGGTGGAGGATCCAGGAGGCCACCTTCCGGTCCTGTTCGGAGGATTCATCGATCCAGCAGGTGAGCATCCGGTTGAAGGCCTGGTCGTCCCCGGCTCCTTCGACTTTTGCGACCCACCAGACGCACCGTTCGGGGATGGTGCAGATCACGCCTTTCCGGTCGGTGCTGACCGACCGGTAGATGTAGGGCTCCATGAAGGAGGTGGTGACTCCTTTCAGGATCCCGATCATTTCTTCACTGAGATCTTTGTCGTCAAGGAGGATTACTGAGCCGGGCTGCAGGTTGTTGGTATAGAGGAGGGCTTTGTTGCTCATCCCTCCTTTCAGCCGGAACCGGTCGGGGAGCTGGGGGAGGAGGGCGTTGACGGTGGTGCTCTTTCCTTTCCCGCTCTCGCCGGAGATGGAGAGGTGCAGGCCGCTGGTGTTTGCAACCAGCCGGGCGGCGAGGGTGAGGATCAGGCATTCGGCCGGGATCTCGTCCCCTTCATGGTCGAGGAAGAAGGTGGTGAGCATGAACTGTTTGGGGTCACCGTGCTGCAACACTTCAAGCGCTTCGTCCCGAAGGGGGATCTCCTCAAGGGGGATGACGGGCAGGGGGCTGACAGAGCCGGGGGTATTCCGGGTATCCGGCAACCAGGGAGGGATCGCAGGGTCGCTCCTTGAGGGAGGGGAGGTGTCGCTTCTCTTTTTGGCATGCTCGTGCTTCCCGGATTGTTCCTTCAGGTCCTTCCACCGCTGGGCGCCTCCGCCGCAGGAGGTGTGCTGGCAGCCGGCATGGATGGCGCCGTTTGAAAACTGGATGGCGAACGCTCCATCCCGGTGGGCGCCGGAGAAGGGGCATTCATCGAGGACGTAGAGGGTGCCGCCGCCGTAGGGTTTCTCCCTCGCGATCCCGATCCCATGGTCCCGGAGCCAGGCGGAAAGGTCGATGGAATGATTGTGCTTCTTTCCTGTTGGTGGTGTTTCGGGGAGGGTCCGGGCAAGGGCTTCGAGGAGGGTATAAGAGACGATACTGACCGGTTCCGGGACGGAGAGGAGCTGGGATCGCCGGTGGGGCCGGTCCGTGGTATGGTCGCCTTTCCGGCTCATGGTGCCGTAGAGTTTCCAGATCCGGGCAGCGTTGTGGTTCGCGGTGTCGATGGAGCTCGTGGTATCATCGAACAGGGTGGCGAGGACTTCGAGTGATTTCTTCACGAGGTCGCGGGAGTGGTCGTCGTTTGGGAGGTCGACCCGGTAGAGGAGGTGAGCCCCGTTCCCGGAGTCCGCGATGACGGGTTCCGGCCAGCCGAGGCCTTCGAGGTGGTGGGCGATCCGTTCGGCAGTCTCGATCGCGGCCTGGTGTTCTTCATCGGTGGAGGAGACCCCGGAGGGTCTCGTCGGGTCGATGTCGATCGGGAACCAGCGTCGCCGGAGGATGTCGGGATCGGCCGTCGTGGCATCCTTCTTCCCGAGCCGCTGCTTGACCCGGTTCGCCCTCCGCGAGAGCAGTGCCGGATTCACCTCGTTGAGGGTGACGTAGATCCCCTGGATGGCGGGAACGCTGTCTAGGACATCGACCGATCCGGCCAGCAGGGAAGGGTCATCGAAGTACCCGCTCGCAATGCCGTCATCGGTGATAGCCCGGACCTCGACCACCTGGCCGGGAGCAGCGAGGACCTGGAGTGCCTGGAGGATCGCTTCGGTCATGGTCGCTCGCCTCCTGCGTGAGAACCCAGATCTCTTCCCTTCCGAGGCAGGGATAGTGTTCTCAAAATCCTTCCGAGCGGGGTATTCAGAACAAGGTGGGTCCCTTCATTCGGCATAGATCGTGTCTTCATGGTCCACCCCCTCCGAGCAGGAGTGCACCAGGGGTTTATATGAGGAGACAGGGCTGGTGTCCTCATGGTCCTTGCCCCCCGGAGTGAAGGCACTGGTCATGCCTGCATCCTGCTCTGTTCTGGCGTTCCTCGATGATCTCACAGAACCAGTAGGTCTCACCGGCATGGTTCCGGGGGCAGGCAGCGGCACAGTGCTTCCCCTGGCAGAGGACCATCCCCCGGGGTCCTGACATGATCGGGCAGATCTTCTGCCCCACCACCCGGACATCGTCCTCCTCATGCCACAACACCTTCCACCTCCCTGATCCCGGACGGGAAGACCTCGAAGAACTGCCAGCCGAAGGTCCGACCGGCATAGATCCAGAGCTGGACCGACATCCCATCCCAGCGGGGGATGGTCCGAAGAGTAACCACCTCTCCCGGCCAGAAGGTGGCAATCTCCCCTGGCCTCGTCACGGACTTTTTGCTCCTCCTCACATGCACAAAGAGTGGCGGTGCCCAGTCGCACCAGGCAACCAGGTGCACCCCCTGTGTATACCGCACCGAACGGATGACACTATACCCCTTCCGCTCCAGGAGGCGGGATGCCATGGCCTCGATTGCCCTCCCCCGCTGGTGGTAGTGGTTGTAGTGCTTCCGGGAACTGCGGCGGGGCGGTCCTCCTCCCCTTCTACTCGCCGTCATCCGTTACCCTCTCCAGGAAATCCGCGTCAGGATATGTGTCAGCCTCAGGACGTGCCATGCACCCCGGCTCCAGGCATGCGCCATTGGCAGGTAGCAGGCAGACCAGTTCGGTCCACTTCCCCATCTTCCGGCGTGAGAGGTACGGGCACCGTTTTTTCTTCCCTGGCATCAGGCAACCCCCCTGAGGAGAAGGTTTTTCCCTTCGGAAAAAGAGGAACGTACGGGTTCCCTCTGTGTTCCGGCTTTTGCGGGCATGAACATGCGGGGGGAGCCCGTCGAGTAGTCCTTTTCTTTCGGTGCATTGTCGTGGTTGTGATGACCATCCTGGCATCGGGCATCTCCCTCATACCATCGTAGGTTGATTCTTTTCGATTTCATAGGCAATTCCTGTATGTGGCCGCTTTCAGGAACAGAATACGTGTTATCCGGCCACATACAGAGAAAAGGAGAATGAAAAGGGGTTTTAAATTTTTTGATTGACAAGGTGATTGTTATCCTCTCCCGGTTCGTTGTTCCTCATTCCCGATTATCTGAAAGGAAATTTATAAATAAACGACGAGAGATGCCGGAATCGGGAAGGGGGTTTCCAAAGGGATGTTTTTATTTATTGGAGTGAGTAAGGTTTACCGGAGAGATGAACGAAATCTTTCGTCGCGCAGGAAATGGAGGGGGCACATCCCGAAATTCGGGCTCATGGCGGTATCCATGAAAATCCCTTTTCCCGATTCAGATTTTAAAAATTGAATGATTTCTCTGATAGTTCTTCATTTATCCGTAATGATGAAATAAAACCGGTTTCATGGTTATTGAGAGCATTCGGATAAGATCTTCCTTTGGAATCCCCTTCCAGAGAGCAACTTTCGAGAGGATGTTCTATAATGTACCCGGGGCAATTTCTTCGTGGAGGGGAATGGTGATAGCATGTTCTCCTGATGATGTGGTACATTTTAGTCGTGCGTGGCTGCCACGTTGGCGAACGACCTGATAGCCCAAACGGGAAAGGACCTTTATCAGATCTCTGCCACTAACAACCGGTAGCCCGGGCAACGGGACCGACCTCGCACTCCGAAATCGTGAGTATCCGGATCGACTCTCCTTTCGCCAGTTCCTCTTCGAAATGGAGCTCGACCGCTTCACGGATATTGCCCATCAGCTCATCGAGCGTCTTCCCCTGGGTAAATATGTCGACCCCGATGCCGCGACTACACCAAAAGGTGCCATCCGAATATATTTCAAATGTAACGAGCATTCGCATTCCTTTCACGTATGATGTTATGGGTACTAACGTCATCACGCAGGAATAATGCTTTTATTGGCAGGATCCCCTCTGCCTCCCCCGGGATACATGGGACATTTCTCACCCTCTTTCCCTGGGGAGAAGGAGGGTGAATCTCATCCTTTGTTCTCCGTTTCATAAGCAAACGTGATCAAGGACTCCATCATGATCGGGAGTGAACGTCCTGACCCCGCTTGAACACTGTTTTGCCGATGGGAAGCTGGAGGCCATCCTCCCTTCAGTCCAAAAATCAAGCCGGTCACGTTCAAAAGCGAATACCTGCTGACCGAAGCGACAAATGCCGCTCCTGGGGATTCTCCGGTCCTGGCATTGAGCAGTGTGCATAGTGCCCTGCGGTTCATGCGGCATGGTCCGGATTCACCTTCTGAGTATCTCCTTTGGATAGTATTATTGACCAGCTCTGGCAGAGACTAATTCATGAGATCACCCCCGGATGCGAACCTGCGTTTCATTGCATTCCTGGCACTGCTCCTTCTCGTCGCGGCAATGCCGGCAGCAGCCAGCGTTCCCTCAGTTATCATCACGGATTTTGAGGTTTCTCCTGCAGTCCTCCTGCCCGGCGAGCAGGGGATCATCAGTGTGACGGTCAGGAATACTGCTGACAAGGCATCCCTCACCCAGTCGTATCTCTCTGATACGACCGAGACCACCACGAATGTTGATATCAATGCCCCGATTGACAGCGTCACGATGGTGGGAAACGGGATCCAGGTGCTGAGCGAGGGGTATTACCGGGTTGGCGATATCGGTCCAGGGCAGTCAATCCCCCTCTCATTCCTCATCAAGGCACCGTCTGAGAGCGGGATCTACTTTCCTGAGATCTGGATCCGGGTCTCGGATGCCCGGAGCTTGAAATATCCGATCCCGGTCAATGTGAACAGTGAGGTGGCGATCCAGAAGCGACCCCAGATCAGCATCGAGAAGCAGCTGCCTGCCAGTGTCACTCCCGGTGATGATTTCAATGCGACGATCCTCCTCCAGAATACCGGGCAGCTCTCGGCAAGCAATCTCAGAATCTCGGTGAACTCCTCTACCCCCTCCATCACCGCAAAGACCGCCAGCACCTACTATATCCAGCGTCTGGGACCCGGGGAGAGCCAGGCGATCGCCATGGAGTTTTCGACCGATCGGAATGCACCACTCGGGCTCCGGCCGGTCACCCTGGTGATGGAGTACCAGGAACCCGATGGGTCATTCCAGCAGCAGGTGGAGACGCTTGGGGTGAATATCAGGGGCAGAGCGGAGCTGGGGATCTCCCAGATCACGACAGATCCTGCCCAGATCCAGAAGGGAGAGCAGTTCACGCTGATCATCAGGATCGAGAATACCGGTACCGATGATGCCAAGTCGGTGGATGCCACCATCGATATCTCGCTTCCGGGCACAAAGGAGGCATTTGTCGGAACCATTGAACCGGCCAATGATGCACCGGCGCCTTTCAATCTCCAGGCTGACCGGGCAGGTGAGATCCCCTACACGTTGACCATTCGGTACGAGGATGACTACGGTCCTGGCGAGCAGGTGCAAACCCTCCGCCTGAATGTCTACGGGAGCAACAATACGCTCCTGATCCTCGGAGGGGTTCTCCTCCTCATCCTGGCAGGGGTTGTCGGGTACTGGTACTTCAGGATCCGTCGTAAACCGGGAACCGGCAATGTTTGAGGAGTCAAAGGTCGCCTTCTTCCTTGCGAAGCGGTCGATTGTCCGGGGAAATAAAGGTACCCTGTACCTCACGATCCTCATTATCGGGATGGTGTTTGTGAACCTGATCTTCCTCCCCTCCATCATCTCCGGGGTGGCGGTGCTGTTCAACCAGCAGACGATCGACTACAGTTATGGCAACCTGGTGATCGAACCGAAAGAAAACCAGGTGTACATCAAGAGCGCTGACGAGCTCCAGAGGAAGATTGAACGGATCCCCGGTGTGACGGGAGTCTCCCCCCAGTATGTGAGCGGGACGACGATCGTCTACAAGGGAAACGAGGTGACCCCGCTCCTGTATGCGATCAACCCGGATGATGACCGGAGGGTGTTGAAGATCGCGACAAAAGTCGCCAGCGGGGAGTACCTGGCGGATGGCGATACCGATCAGATCGTGATCGGTTACCGGCTGGCAGGGAACTACGATGAGCGACAGGACGTGATCCCCTCTCTTGGCGGGGTGGACGTGGGGAAGGTGGTCGAGGTCACCTACAACAACGGGGTGACCCGGCAGTACCGTATCAAGGGGATCATCAATTCCGATTCCTATGATGTCGACTCGAATGCCTTCATCACCAAGAACGAGTACGAGTCGGTGTACGGGTTTGAGAACCAGGCAAACCAGATGCTCGTCCGGACCGAGGAGACCGGGAACGAGGATGCGATGCGAACTACCCTGATGGCATTTGGGGTACAGGAGAAGATATGGACCTGGGAGGAGAAGTCTGCCAATTTCCTGAACCAGATCATCGGCTCCTTCAACATCATCAACTTCATCGGCACGGTGGTGAGCCTGGTGATCGCCATCGTGGTCATCTTCATCGTGATCTTCATCAACACGGTCTACCGGAGGAAGCAGATTGGGATCCTGAAAGCGATCGGGATCGACCGCTCGATCATCATCAGGTCGTACCTGTTCCAGGCCCTGTTCATCTTTGCCCTCGGCACCGTTATCGGCTTTGGGTTTCTCGCGGTGATCCTGCAGCTCCTTGCGGCAAACCCGATCGTGTTCCCCGGTGGTCCAGTCGCCCCGGTGGTGGATGCGATGCTGATTTTCCGGTCGATGGTGAGTCTCCTTGTAGTCTCCCTCATCGCCGGGTACGTGCCTGCATGGCTCACGACACGAGAGGATATCCTTACCGCGATCAGGGGCTGACATGATCATCGGAACCGATCTCAAACGATACTACGGCCTTGGGGCAGTACAGGTCCGGGCTCTCGATGGGGTGTCCCTGAAAATACAGAAAGGGGAGTTTGTCGGGGTGATGGGACCGAGTGGGAGCGGGAAGTCGACCCTGCTTCATATGCTCGGTCTTCTTGACCGTCCCACCAGCGGATCCCTCCTGATTGACGGGGTCGATGTGGGAGCCCTCGATGAACAGGCCCGGACGGTGTTCCGACTGCGACGGCTCGGATACGTCTTCCAGGACTATGCCCTCGTTCCCGAGCTGACCGCCAGGGAGAACGTCTACCTCCCCTCGATGGCCCGGGGGATGACCCCGCAGGAGTGCACGCTGGTCTGCACTGATATCCTCGGGGTCGTGGGGCTGGGCGACCGGATCCACCACCTCCCCTCCCAGATGTCCGGAGGCGAGCAGCAGCGGGTGGCGATCGCCCGGGCGCTCGTGAACCGGCCAGCCCTCCTGCTTGCCGATGAACCGTGTGCCAACCTGGATACCCGGAACTCGAAGGTGATCCTCGATCTCTTCAGGAAGCTGAACCACGATCTCCACCAGACCATCGTGATGGTCTCCCACGAGGAGTGGCACAAACAATATTTTGACCGGATCATCTCCATGAAAGACGGGCTCATCGAGACGGATATACAGGGTGGACCGGAGGGAGCTTCCGGAGGTGAACCCTCCGGATAATCCCGGCAGTTCATCCAGGCTGAAAAAAATGAGAGGGGGGAATCACGTTCCCTGCTGCACCCTGTTCTCAATGGTCATTCCCATGTGGTCGGGGGTCAACGATCTCTTCATCCCCGAGATAGGGCATCGTGAAATAATGGCGGACTTCATCCGGGCTTACAGTGCTCCGCCGGGAAACAAGGGTGTTCGGATCAACCGGGGACCAGGAATCGACATATTTCACCGTGAGGGTGTAATACCCGTCCCGGTCTTTCATGATATCCTGCCTGGCTTTGGGAACCCATGGCATCGTTCTGCTAGGACGAAAGGAGATTGAGATCGCGGCCAGGAGGTTTTTGGCGATGATGGACCTTGCAACGAAGATTATAATCTTCTTTTTAAAAAACAGGTGATACTACCGCCCTTTTCTGTCAGTTCTTTTTGTAAAAATAGTTCAAGTACTCCTCTGGTGTCATTCCCGCTTTATCGATCAACTTGCGGAGAAGGCCGGGACCGAGGGTCTGATCGGAATGCACCGGGATCGAGAGATGGATGGGACTTCCCTCTTTTACCAGGATGTGGTGGCTCCCCTCGACATGGTTCACCATCCATCCTGCCCGTTTGAAGGCGGCAATATGCTTATCTCCCCTTGCCCGGGGGAGTTTAGGCATAATTGATACCAGTGGTATCGACGTCGATACTCATGTGGGTGGGGAGCGTGGTAATATGGATTTTTTCTGATGCAGTTTTGAGCCGTGACTTGATACACCCGACAATGGCCTCGTTGATGTTTTTAATGGCCTCATCAAGTGTCCTCCCCTCTGTCATGCATCCAGGGAGATCGGTGCACTCCACAACAAAGCGTCCCGTCTCATCCTGTTCGATAAGGAGTGTGAATTTCATAGAAGGTTCTTCGATTACATTATGAGGGATGTGATTATTAAGATGTGGGAGAAGCATTACGTATCTTGATCGTAGACAACAAACAGGAGTGTACGATCCGAGAAGTTCCCTGTATGCCTGAAAAAAGCGAATCCTGGTTGAGCAGGTAGCCCGGGCAACGGGACCGACCTCGCACTCTCCGTTCGTGAGTATCCTGATCGACTCCCCTCTCTCCAGTTCCTCTTCGAAGTGGAGCTCGACCGCTTCACAGATATTGCCCATCAACCCATCTCATCGAGCGTCTTTTCCTGGGTGAATATGTGATCGACCTTCCTGCTCCAAATGATACCGTAAGGGAGGAACGTGGATTTACGCTCATTCTCTCCAGTCTTTTGCAGGTATTTCCTCAGGAGCTTTTATCTCCCTTTACACTCCCCTCTCATTCATGAAGCACTCTTCCCTGTTCCTTCTCATGGTATGCCTAGTCGGGGGCTTTGTCATCCTCTCCGGGTGCACCACCTCTCCGGGAGGTCCCAATGTCACACCAACCTTCACCGCTGTACCGACAACAACAGGGGATCCCTTGTCCTGCACCGGTGATGCCGACTGTGTCCCTGCCCAATGCTGCCATCCCGAAAGCTGCATCAATAAACAGTTCCAGCCGGACTGTAGTGCGGTCCTCTGTAGTGCAGCATGCCTCGGCCCCCTCGACTGTGGTGCCGGCCATTGCCGTTGTAGCGAGGGGAAATGCCAGGTCGTCCCGGGTCCGGGACCCGTCGTCCCCGGACAGGCAACCCTGATCATTGCGGTAAAGGATGCCCCGAAGGTCAAGGATGGTGATGGCACGATCACCCATCTCCTCCTCAACATCAGTGAAGTGAGTGTCCAGAAGGCAGCACCAAACCAGACGATCACCCAGACCGATGATGAGGTGTCTGCAACCGAGTCGGGGGAGACGGATACCGCAGGCTGGATCACGGTCATCAACGAGACCCAGTCCGTGGACCTGCTGCAGTTCGTGAACGTGAGCAAAGTGCTCGGCGAAAAGACCCTGGATGCCGGCACCTACACTCAGATCCGCCTGAAGATCGATTCAGGAACGATCACCGTCGATGGAACGGATTACTCCCTTACCGTCCCGAGCGGGGTGCTCAAACTGAACCGGGGATTCGTGCTGGTCCCGAATGAGACGCGGATGCTCACCCTTGACTTCAACATGGAGAAATCAGTGGTCAGTACCGGATCGGATAAGTATATGCTGAAACCG
>JAAYWH010000047.1 GCA_012516785.1 Methanomicrobiales archaeon | reverse complement strand
TCGCCCGGACGATCGAGGAATCCACCAACTCCCTCATGAAAGCGGTGTACGGCATCAGGGATAGCATCCTCGAAGGAATGAACCGTTGAGAAGAGATGATCCCTATAGCAAAATCAGGCCGTCGGCTGGTAAAGTTTGGTCCGGGTGTCCGGGACGAGGTATCTTCTGCCGAGTTCGGCAACAAAGCGTCGGGCCTTGCGACGATGGCACAGATGGGGATCCCGGTCCCTCCCGGATTCTCTCTCTCCCTCTCAATCTGCGAAGAATATTACCGGAAAGGCAAAACACTCCCTGATGATTTCTCAAGTCTCCTCAACGAAGGGATAGCTTTTTTGGAGAAGGCAAGCGGTTCGATGTTTGGGGGTATGCGACGCCCCCTGCTCGTTTCTGTCCGATCGGGAGCTCCTGTGTCAATGCCGGGGATTATGGATACTATCCTTAATGTAGGACTGAACAGAGAGACCCTTCGTGGATTGATATTTTTATCGGGCAATCCGCGGTTTGCCTGGGATACTTATCGCCGATTTATCCTTGAGTTTTCAAGGGTCGTTTTCCGGCAGGATCCAACCCCCTATCATCAGGCGCTCAGAACTATGCTCGATGCCGAAGGTGTTACCGAGCCAATCGAACTCAACTCCGGGAGCCTTAAAAACCTTGCCTTCCTGTACGAACGTATATTCTCAACCGGAATCGGAAAGCGTTTTCCTTCCGATGTGCATGAGCAACTGGCTTGTGCTGCTGAAGGAGTGATCCGCTCCTGGACCCATCCGCGTGCAGAGGCGTTCCGTCAACTCAACCTCGTGAAAGAGGCAAGAGGAACAGCGGTGACTATCCAGATGATGGTGTTTGGCAATATGGGGGCCCGTTCGGGAGCAGGAGTAGCTTTTACCAGGAATCCATGGCTGGGCACCAGGGGGCTCCTCATCGATTTCAAATTCGGTGCACAGGGGGAGGATGTGGTATCAGGGGATCAGTCAGCGGCCAGTCAGGCAGAATTTGCCCGGGCCATGCCGGATGTCTTCTCGGCCCTTGCAGAGATTGGGGGGAGACTTGAATTTCATTACCGGGATATGCAGGATCTCGAATTCACCGTTGAAGAAGGAAGACTTTATATTCTGCAGACACGTTCCGGGAAACGATCCCCTTACGCAGCGTTAAAAATAGCCGTTGCTCTCTGCCAGGAAGGACTCATCTCCCCGGCGGATGTATTATGGATGCTCCGGGATGTGAATCTTGATTCCATCACCGTGCAGGAAATAAAATCGGGTGATTATCCTGTGGCAGTAGGTATCCCTGCATCAGCCGGTATTGCAACGGGCACGATCGCCTTTTCCGGAGAACGAGCTGAAGCGGTTGCACATCAGGGAATTCCTGTTCTTCTTGTCAGAGAGACCGCATCTCCGGATGACCTTCCGGGTCTTTCGTATGCACGAGGACTCCTTACCCGCCGGGGTGCCCGAACCTCCCATGCTGCAGTCGTAGCAAGGCAGATGGGAAAGATTTGTGTCGTTCAATGCGAGGCCCTTGAGATTGATTATCCTCGTGGACGTTGTACCCTTAGTGGACATGATCTAAAGGAAGGATCAGTGATCACTATAGACGGGAGTTCGGGCAATGTTTACCTCGGCACAGTAGAATCGACGGAAAAATGTCCCGATGAGCTTATCAGCATCGTTCGGAATTGGGAACGGGAACAGCAATTATAGGCCGTTCAGGGAGGTTTTCTCTCCAGTTTGCCGGCCATGAACTTCATGAGGGGATACACACCGTCAGTCATGGGATGAACCTCAAAAAACTTATCAAATTCGTATATCCCGATTCCCTGCCGCATCAGAAATGCCTGATAGGCCGCGATTATCCCTGCAGCCGGTCCTACTGACTCCACACCGCACAGATGCCCGGTCTCAGGATCCACACTCACCTTAGCAAAGCCAGTCATTCCCGAAGGTACAGCCCAGAACGTGCCCGGCCCTGCAGGGCCTGGAAGGGATGCAGTTGCTGCACATGAGGTATCGGTTTCCACGAATGCATATTCATTAAACAGGCTCATGGACTGGGGAACTGCAGCGTAGTCCATGACCTCGTCCCTGCCAAGGATATTTTGAGCTGCGACAAACCCTTCACGCCTTGAAACGGGAGTAAGG
>JAAYWH010000046.1 GCA_012516785.1 Methanomicrobiales archaeon | reverse complement strand
CGGAGGGAACCGACCGCCTCCCGTACCTCCTCAGTGACTCCTTCGAGTGCCGGGATCAGATGCTGAAGCGGTATCGTGCTGATCAGCCGGTCGGCACAGATGGTTCGGGCGCCATCGCCGATCTCCCACCCCTCCCCGCACCTGCGGATGCTCGAAACACGAAATCCACAGGTCACCCGATCGGTGACTGGGAGCGCAACAGCCCTGACGAGGGCCTCGATCCCCCCCTCCTGCGGATAGGAGAAGACTGCCTGGTGGGTATATCCCTCGGTCTCGATCCCTACGGCTGACCGTATGATGTCCTCAACCGGCGGCCTTGGGACTCTCCCCTCTACCCAGTGGGCGGACATCTGTTCAGGGGGGTAATTCCAGATCTTCCGGTTGTAGGGGAGGAGATAACACTCGGCGATCCCCTTTCCGAACGTTGCATAGATCCAGTCCTGGAAGGTTTTCACCGGAGAAAGTTCCCCTTTCTCCGAGGCGATCAGGGTTTTTATGTATTCATGGAGGCAGAAATAGAGGTCCTCTTTTGGGAGTTCGGAGAGACCGTTCTCAAACGGGTACTTCACGAACCGGTCCTTGTAGAAAATCCTGGTATTCCGCTTCCGGACCGCCCGGTTTTCTCCAAGGACCGATAGCATGAACCCGAGAACTTCCTCGTCCCGTGAGAATATGATATGGGATCCTCCCGAGTCAAAACAGAATCCCCCCTCCCGCCGCGACCGGCAGAGACCCCCGAACGCCGGTTCTGCCTCGAGGACAACAAGGTCCTCCCCCCGTTCATGCAGGAAGCGGGCGAGGGTGAGGCCGGAAAGTCCCCCACCGAGGATCGCGGTTTTCACATCGTATACATTGCTGTTACGAATTTATATATGGTTGACCTCCGGCAGTCAGGCATTTCCGTGCGATTGTTTAAGGCCCGTGAGCGTGAAGAGAACGATCACAGCTGAGGGGTGAATGGATGCCGGAAGGGAAGAGACTAGGAAGAGTGGTGCTCACCAATACCTCGCGGGTGATGTACCCTGAACTCAACCTGACAAAACGTGATGTGGTGGAGTACTATCTTCGCATCGCACCCCGGATCCTCCCCCATCTTGGGAACAGGGCGCTGGTGCTCCAGCGGTTTCCTGACGGGGTGAGTGCCCCGGGATTCTATGAGAAGGATGCCCCGGCAGGGACGCCGGAATGGGTCCATCTCTATCGCCACCATTCGGTCTCTGCCGGGAGAGATCTCCACTATATCGTCTGCGACTCCCCGGACACCCTCATCTGGCTGGCCAACCTTGCCGCGATCGAACTGAATATCCCCCTTGCACGGCTGGATGACCCCGAGTCTCCCGATCTCCTCCTCTTCGATATCGATCCGGAACCCCCTGCAGGATTCAGGGAAGGGGTGACCGTTGCCCTCGCATTGCGGGAGATGCTCGCCGATCTCGGGCTGGTCTCCTTTGTAAAGACATCGGGAAAGAAGGGCCTTCATGTGGTGATCCCCCTCGCCGGCGGATACCGGTTCAGCCATACGAGGAATTTCGTCCATGCGGTCGGTTCATTGCTCGCACGGGAGTCGCCGCTGGTCGTATCCGAGCTCAGCCAGACCCATGATCCCGGAAAGGTCTTTATCGATTATCTCCAGAATTCTGCATGGAAGACCATGATCGCCCCCTACAGCCTGCGTGCAACCGGAACGGCAACCGTCTCTGCTCCTGTCTCCTGGGAGGACCTTTCCCGGGGTATTGATCCCGGTGATTTTACCCTACAGACCTTCCGGGCAGAGGATGCAGATCCCTGGATGGACCTGTATACTTCCACCCAGAGACTACCCGAGGTGGGAAAATGAAGCAGGATGCTGCCATGAAGCAGGATGCTGCCGGAGCAGAGCGCTCCTCACGCAGGGCGTTCTGGACAGGGGCCATCAGTATCGGGCTTGTGAATATCCCCGTCAGGCTTACGGTCCTGGTGAAAGATCATACCATCCAGTTCCACCTCCTGCATAAGGAGGATGGCCAGCCCGTCAGGTACGAACGGGTATGCACGAGGGATAACGAGGTGGTGCCATGGGAAGAGATCGTCCGGGGCTACGAGGTCAGGGAGGGGGAGTTCATCGTACTGGAGAAGGAAGAGATCGATGCGGTGAGGCCCGAATCAGACCGGAGGATCCGGATCGACCGGTTCATCACTGTTCTCTCGGTCGACCCGGTCTATTATGACCGGACCTACCTGCTCCTCCCCGACGGGCCTGCCGATGCCTATGCCCTCCTCCGGGAGACCTTCCGCACGATGGGGAGAGCAGGGATCGGCAGGATCACGCTCCGGACCAAGGAGTATCCCGTGCTGGTCAGGGAGTACCAGGACTCCCTGATCCTCACCACCCTCCATTATCCTGATGAGGTGATCGACCCGGGGCAGATCGAGGTCCTTTCCGCCATCCGGATTCCGGGAAAAAAAGAGCTCGCTCTTGCTGAGAAGATCGTCTCTGACCTCTCAGGGGAGTTTGAGATCGGGGACTACCATGATACGTACCGGGAACGGATCGAAGCCCTGATCCAGTCCAAGATGGCAGGAACGACCTATCATGTCGAGAAGCCGAAAGCAGCAGAGGTCAGGGACCTGATGTCTGCGCTTGAGGAGACCCTCGCCCAGCTGAAGGCTGAAAGGGCTTCTGCGAAAGGATCGGAATAAGGTGATCGTTCATGGGTCTTGAGGAGTACAAGGGGAAGCGGAATTTTACAACAACTCCTGAGCCTGGTGGAGGGATCAGGGCTTCACCACATCCCTCACGGATATTTGTCGTGCAGGAGCATCATGCATCGCACCTCCATTACGACATGCGGCTTGAATCGGAGGGAGTGCTCCGATCCTGGGCCGTCCCGAAAGGGATCCCTGAAAAGCCAGGGCAGCGGCACCTTGCGGTTGAGACCGAGGACCACCCGCTCGAGTATGCGGAATTTGAGGGGACGATACCGGAAGGCGAGTATGGTGCGGGAGAGGTGAAGATCTGGGACTCGGGGATCTTTGAGCCGCTGGTCTGGGAGAAGGACAAGATCGAGGTGGTGATGAAAGGAGACCGTCTTTCCGGCCGCTATGTCCTGGTGCGGTTCAGAAGAGCAGGGGAGAAGGACTGGCTTCTCATCAGGGCGAAGGACTGAAACGGGGATCTCGCCTCTCATCTGTCCCATGCTACTGCAAGAGTGGGGTCATTTCTCACTCCTTTTCCTCCTCGTCTTTCTAAACCCCTGATAGTGGCTTTTCAGGAGAAAAAAGCCTTAAAATCGCTTATTTTATGAAACCTCCATAGAAGTGTTATAGCGGAGTTTCTGAGGAAAGATCGGTCAGAACTACTG
>JAAYWH010000045.1 GCA_012516785.1 Methanomicrobiales archaeon | reverse complement strand
TATCTCTGTGAAATTGTCCGGCTGGAATGGGTCCGAAAATTTTTCTTTGTAAAAACAGCGCCTCTGGTCACACCTTCTCACTTCAGGGGATTTCCGGAACTCACCGGCAAGACCTGTACCCATGCGCTGTTCTGCATGATGGCCTGCCCTGCACCCGGGGCAATCGATGTGATCAAAACAACGGAGGGATGGGAACCGAGAATTCACAAGGGTCATTGCATCAGGTGCGGCCTCTGTGTGGAAGCATGCCCAAACGGTGTCCTGACAAGCGGTCGGATCCTCGAATCCATGTTTTATGACCATACCCGCCTCTCTTTCTCCTTTCGTATTGATGTCGATACCAACCTCTGCATGGGATGCGGGAATTGTGCCGTAGCATGTCCTGTGAACAAGTTGATTGACGCCCAGATGGCTTATGGCGGCCGTGCCTCCACCGATCAGCTCCTGCTCAAGGTAAGCGAGGGAAAGTGCCATGCCCTTCATCCGGAACTCTGTACCGGGTGCAAGACCTGTGAAAACCATTGTCCGAATGAGGCGATCCGGGTCTCCCGACTCCTTGAAGCGGTCCAGGTAGATGAGGAGGAGATATGAAGTTCCTTCTGAATACGGGGCGGACCATCAGGCAGGGTTCTTATGTTGAACGGAAGAACTCGGTGGCATATCAGGAGGAGGCAACCTCACTTTGCATGAACCCAGTGGACATGATGAACCTGGAACTGGAAGAAGGGTCGCAGGTAAGGGTAGAGAGTGATCAGGAAAGTGTGATAATGAAGGTTCACCCCGCATTGTGGATCACGCAAGGCGAGGTTTTCGTATGTCTTGGGCCGTATGCCAACCATCTCGTGAAGCCTGAAACCCATGGATCGGGGATGCCCGATTTCAAGGGAACGATGGTAACCATTACTCCGACCTCTGAACCACTGGTGACTGTCGCTGACCTGATGGAACGATGCGGAGGGGTCCGGTATGAAGATTGACGATGTCGTCTGCCCGTTCTGCGGCTGCCTCTGTGACGACCTTGTCGTGGAAGTTGAAGGAACTCGCGTTGTCAGTGTCGAGAACGGATGTACCCTTGCAAACGAGAAATTCATGGGTGATCACCGGTTAAAAACCCCTATCCACAGGGAAGGAAAGGGATGGAAAGAGACAACGTACGATGAAGCCATCAGGGAGACCGCCGAGATTCTCTGCGATGCCGATCGCCCTCTACTCTATGGCTGGAGCGGGACACACGGTGAAGCCCAGAGCATTGGGATCCACCTGGCCGAGATTCTCGGAGCCCTGGTGGATAATACCTCGACAGTGTGCCATGGACCATCGATCCTTGCCATCCAGGAGGTCGGACACCCAGGCTGTACCCTCGGGCAGGTCAAGAACCGGGCTGATGTTGTCATATACTGGGGAACAAATCCAATCGATGCGCACCCAAGGCACATGAGCCGATATACAACCTTCGCCGATGGATTCTTCTTAAAAGAGGCGTTCCGGGACCGGAAGCTGATCGTTGTCGATGTACGCAAGAGCGAATCTGCCAATATCGCCGATGAATTTGTCAGGATCCAGCCAGGCGGTGATTATGCAGTCCTCTCAGCCCTCCGGGCAATAGTCCAGGGAAAACGGGGCATCATCCCCCCTTCAGTCGCGGGCGTTTCCCGTGAGCAACTGTTTCGTGTTGCAGATCTCCTGCTCTCGGCGAAATTCGGGGCAATTTTCTTTGGTCTTGGTCTCACCATGTCAAGGGGAAAGAGCAAGAACATCCGGAATGCCATCGAACTGACGGAAGAGCTGAACCGTCACACGAAGTTCATCATCTCTCCCATGCGGGGACACTGGAACGTATATGGATCAAATGAAGTGTTCACCTGGATCACCGGGTATCCGTATGCAGTTGATTTTGCACGAGGCATCGCATTTTATAACCCCGGAGAGACGACAAGCGTTGATGTTCTCAGTCGGAAGGAATGTGATGCATGTCTTGTGGTGGCAAGCGATCCCGGTGCACATTTCCCGAAAGCGTGTGCTGAACACCTTGCGAGGATTCCGACTGTCCAGATCGACCCTCATGTCAATGCGACCACCCATCTCTCCCGTATTCAGATTCCCGTCGCGGTCACCGGCATCGATGCAGAAGGAACCGCATACCGCATGGATGGTGTGCCGATACGGACCCGTATGTTGTTCAGAGGTACTTATCCCAGTGATACCGCAGTGCTCGAGCAGTTATACGCAATCGTAAAGGAGATAAAAGGACCATGAGCGAGTTCTTGATCAGGAATGCGTATGTTATCGACCCCCTTTCAGGAATAAAAGGGGAGATCATGGACATCGCAATCAGGAATGGGAGGATTGCCGAGGAGGTAGGAAGCAATGCGGAAGTGATCGATGCAGATCACTGCCTCACTCTTCCCGGTGGCATCGACTCGCACTCCCATGTCTGCGGCACAAAGGTTAATTTCGGTCGGTATATGAGTCCCGAAGACATGCGGGCAGGCAGGACGGCACGAAAGGGCGTGATGCATGTCACGTCCGGCTACAGTGTGCCAACCACGTTCGGCAACTCATACCGGTATAGTGTTATGGGATATACGACCGTGCTGGAAGGGGCCATGGCACCCCTGGAGGCAAGACACACCCACGAAGAATTTACTGCTACTCCCCACCAGGATATGCTTGCAAATACCCTTTTTGATGGCAACTGGTCAATAATGGAGGCAGTCCGTGAGAAGGACATGAAACGTGCAGCTGCGGTCGTTGCATGGACACTTTCCGCAGTGAAGGGGTTTGCCATCAAACTGACCAACCCCGGGGGAACTGAAGCATGGGGTTGGGGCGAAGATGTCCACAGTATACAGGACCAGGTTCCCCATTTCGGAGTGACCCCCGCCGAAATTATCCAGACGATGATCAGGGCAAACGAGCTGCTCAATCTCCCGCATTCGGTTCACCTCCACTGCAACGCTCTGGGGGTGCCGGGTAATTACAGGACCACGCTGGACACCATCGATCTCGTCCCTGACCTGAATGATAAGCGCCAGAGTCTCTATTTGACCCATCTCCAGTTCCACTCGTACGGGGGCTCGACCTGGAAGGACATCAGTTCGAAATCAGAAGATATCGCCCGGGCGGTAAACAATAAACCAGCGGTCGCAATCGACATGGGCCAGATTATGTTTGGAAGGACGACGACCATGACTGCCGACGGGCCGATGGAGTTCAAGCTATACATGCTGCATCACAACAAGTGGAGCAACCATGACGTTGAGCTCGAGACCGGGTCCGGGATCATCCCTGTCTATTATTCCCGCAAGAGTCTTGTGAACTGTGTCATGTGGGCGATCGGGATTGAGCTGGCCCTTCTTGTGAAAGATCCTTGGAGGTGCATGCTCTCGACCGACAATCCCAACGGTGCACCGTTTGTCAAGTATCCCGAGATCATTGCCCTCCTTATGAGCAGGCGTTTCAGGGAGAACGAGATAGCGCTCCTTGATCCGAGAACCGCCCATTATGTGCCATTACCTGCCATTGACAGGGAACTCGACTGGTACGACATTGCTGTCATGACGCGGGCTGGCCAGGCAAAAGCTCTTGGTATAACCGGGATTGGGAAGGGTTATCTTGCACCCGGGGCTGAAGCAGATATCGCCATCTATCCCCTGAAACCGGAATCATTGGATCCATCGGCAGAATACCAGCAGGTGATGGCCGGATTTGGCAAGACCCGGTATACTATCAAGAGAGGGCGTGTGGTGGCAAGGGATGGAGACGTTGTCGTTGAAGGTGCAAACAGCACGATCTGGACAAGATCAACCGTCCCTCCCGGATATGATCTCTCGGTTGATCCTGAATTCATGAAAAAGTTTGAACAATATTATACTGTCCGGATGAGCAATTATCCTGTCCAGGATGTCTATCTTCCCCGCGGGATCTGTATCCCTACCGAGGCATCATTATGAGGGTCATTCTCAGGACAAAACCGAGGAAGAAACCATTCATTCCTATTGAGGCTGAGACCATCATTCCGCAAAATTTTCTCCGGAAAAATGATGTCCGTGTCTACGAAGGGAACAAGGAACGGAGACTGGAAGAGATCTTTTATATCACCACGGAGGGACCTGCCGTCTCCCCGGACCAGGTCGAGATCGTCCTTTCCGGAGAGACCGGGAATATCAAACGGGTCGGGGAATACATGAATGCAGGGCGCATCGTTGTTGAGGGAGACATAGGGATGCACTGCGGGAATTTCATGAGTGCCGGCGAGATTGTTATAAAAGGGAATGCTGATGCCTGGCTCGGCCGTGAGATGAGGGGAGGGACCATCCGGTGCGAGGGGAACGCAGGCCATTACTGTGCAGCAGGATATCGCGGTGAAAAAAGGGGTATGCGTGGTGGGCTTGTCGAAGTGATGGGCAGTGCAGGGGATTTTACCGCAGAGTATCTGTGTGGAGGAGAGGTCAGGATCCATGGTGACTGTGGCGATCTCCCGGGTGTCGAGATGCGCGGGGGCAATCTCACCATCGGAGGCCACTGCCACAGGCCCTGTGGAAATATGACGGGAGGCACCTGCATGGTCTTTGGAAGAGTGCATGATATGCTCCCGACCTTCAGAGGCGCTGGTAATGAAGAGAGAGAATATCGTGGCCAGCGCTGCCAGATGATGCTTTACAAGGGAGATGCTGCCAACAGAGGAAAGGGGAGTCTCCTCGTTAAAAATATTGAACAGGATGGATTGAGTCCAAAAAAGAAATAATCTGCTGTAGTTAATTATTCTTCAACAACATCTTCAGACTGGCAGGAGGGGCACATCGGCCGTTTCCCTACCCCTTTGAATCTCTCTCCACACTCTTTGCATCGGTAATTCTTCCCCTTCACTCGTTCAGGGGGAATTTCCATGTCGACAGGTCCACCAACGGTGCACATTACCTCTCACCTCATAGGATGCATCAGTTCAACTGCATAATAAGGTTATGCTATACCCCTATCGTTCGATTTCTTCAGGAAAAAATTACTTTTGGATGAGACCAATCATCATCCCAAGCCCGATGACAAGTGATGCAATCACGATAAGACTGGAAAGGGGGGCCCGGGTCGGGGGTTGGGCAGTACCGGCTATGGTTTCTGGAATCGTTGTCAGAGGTAGGGGGGAATCTGTCGCGGAGGGAAGCGCAGGTTTCAGTTCCATCGATATCTGTTTTGTCTCTCCCGCGGAAAGGTCGTATACCCCGTTTTCAGGAACATACCCCTGCAAAGAGATATTGATCAGGTACGTTCCAGGATCGAGATCGGGAAGGTCGAGCGGGGTATTCCCCGAATATTTCCCATTGGCTTCCACCTGTGCCCCGGGAGGGACAGATTGTATGTGGAACGTCCCCGTTGTGACGGGCTTTGAAAGAAAAATATCCGTTTCCGAATAGGGTATTCCTGACAGGGCATCTGCTGCCACGGGTGCTGTTGAAGCATATACTGTGTAAAGCCCTGGAGCGAGCCCTCCAGAGACCCGCCCGGTCTGCCATGAATAATTCCACAGGTCTCCATCCACCACAACCTGAGTGAACGAGTCCGGATCTCCGGTAACAACCGGGGATACACTGCTGTCCATTCTTGATCCATACTGCGGCACTCCAGGCCCCGTCATGAAGAGGTACACCACATCGAATCCAGGAGCGGTGCCGGATAGTCCGATGACCTCTCCTATGGTACCATTCCTCACCTCTGCGGATGCATGTCCGGTCATGAGGATGAGTAAGAGACAGAGAAGAATGGTTTGCTGCTTCAGAGAACCAAGATCCACATAATCACCAGTGAGCTCTATCAGCATCGTTGCTTTTTGAAATTTTCCCCTTGATTTCATTCAAAGAGATGGGCTTTGAACTTCCCGGAGGGTTGATCCCCCGTGCTCCGCTGGGAGTATGGATGAGCTCCCGACTGTTTTCCTATCAGCAGGAATGCACACCTGCCGAGATCATCCCTGAAAACGGCACACTGATCTCTGATGCAGGGTTTTTTATCAAATGGACAAATTTTCTCGGTCAATCTCTCCCCTCTCTCTTTTACCGTATCCAACGGTTTTGCTTTATTACCCTGTTCCATGAGCGCCAAGCCATGGAAAATATCCCGCGGATCCGGGGATTATTCCGCCATTGACTCAGCAGCTGGTCTCTGGTTCTTGCCATGGACGATTGTGATGTTTGGAGCGAGTATGGGAAATAATTACCGTGAAAAAAGGATTTTGTTTCAGATGCCACCTATCAGCTGGATAACGGGTACACATGAAAAAACAATGATTGCTGCGGCCATCAGGATATTCTCTCTCATTCACACACCTTCCATTATGAGGAGGATCAATGTCGTATAAAAAATAGGCAGATGCTTCTGGTTCTGTTATTATTCTTCTTTGTTGCCAGATATCCCTCTCATCTGTTTCTTTCCCATTTTCATTTTTCTTTCAGTCATCCCCTTTCAAAAAAGAAATGAAAGGAGAAGTAATCCTCCGCAACTGGCCATTCCTGCAATAGTGATCAATCGTTTTGAAAATCCCGGAACCACACGATATGCTCCAATGCAGAAGAAAAGATAGGGAACAAGTGTAGTAAGAACGGAAAGGACGGCAAGCGCCTCAAAACTGTTGGAAAGAAAGAGGATGCCCGCGGAGAGGAGGGCAATAAGGAGTAAGGGGGTCATTGGAGCCCCGCGGGGATTCAGGGAGGTAAGCGAACTCACATGCCGCGCTACGGCAGTACTATGGAGGAGTCGTGACCCTCCGACCAGATAAGCATTGAGGGCTGAAAGCATCGCGATGATGCCGATAACGGCAACAATTGATCCTGATCGGGAAAATATCAGGGCTGCCGCAGTGGCAATCGGAGCAGGAGAAGCAGCGAGCACCGCGCTCCCCACACTTCCGATGAGGGCAATATTGAGGAGGAGATACACTGCCGAGACGACCAGCATGACAATTGCTAACGCGTAAGGTACAATCCGTGGATTTTTCATTTCATCGACGGGGATGGTACTTATTTCAAATCCTGTAAATGGCCAGTACACAATAAGGACCGTCGTAACGAGACCCGTAGCGGTGAGCGGAACCAGTGGGGTGAGATCTTCCAGTTCAACGGAGGGAAGAAGAAGGAGGGCAATCACGACAAGCGGTATCACCTTGAGAGCGGTCAGGAGGTTTTCTGTCATTCCTGAAAGGGTGATACCTATCAGGTTCATTCCACAGAATAGTGCGATGATGAACAATTCGATAAGAAGGATATCCTCTATCCCGAAGAAGGAAAGATACTGCCCGATTCCGGCAGAAATCGTCCCGATCCCCAGAATCCCTGAGGAAAGGTACAGAAGGATAAGTGCCGTCCCTATCCGCTCACCAAAGACATCTGAAAAGAGGGTAAAAAAGGAGTCGCGGAATCCGTTTTTCTGAAGTAGCCATGTAAGAGAGAGCAGCACACAGGATGCTGATAATGCAACAATGATCCATGCAAGAAGTGAATAAGGACCCAGAATACCGGCAGCAAGACCAGGAACCACGAATATACCAGATCCTATCGTCCCACCAACACCAAGGCTTACCAGTTCCGGGAGACCAAGTGTTTTGATATAGCCCTCCTCTTTCATCAAATACTCCGCAGAATATAGAATTAACTGAATCTATATCCCTGTTTCAGCCGGGACTAAACCGTAATGAAGCCGAGTTCATGCAAAATCGTTTGTGTTTAGGGGGAGGGCCATCGTCAAAAACATGGCCAAGATGGGCTTCACAACGGCCGCAGAGTACCTCGGTTCTCACCATCCCGCAGCTGGTATCAGGCCGGGTCAGAATGTTCGTGTCACTTACCGGGGAAGAGAAACTCGGCCAGCCGGTTCCCGAATCAAACTTGGTTTCAGAAGTGAAGAGATCCGTGCCACAACAGGCACACTGGTATATCCCCCTGCCATGAAAATCATGATATAATCCGGTAAAAGCTGGTTCTGTCTCACCTCTCCGCGCGATCCGGAATGCATCGTTTGAAAGGACGCTTCGCCATTCTTCATCGCTCTTTCTGATCTTTTCCACATCGTTCGTGGCACCGGTCCTGATATTGTAAATGAGGACCATCATATCACTCCCGCTTCTTTCATTGACATCTGGTGTATTAATTACATCGACATAAAAAGAGTGTAGTATAATTCCAATGGAAGGTGCCTCCGGCACTTTCATCCTCTCATGTCGACCGAACAGCGGTCATGGGAGTTTATATTCACTTACTGAACTGAGCATTCCTCCCTATATTTGACTACAACCGATGCAATATTATTAGGAGTTTATTACCCTCATACCTGTATCCCGGGATTCTGCTCATCCTTTATCTCCTTCAACGATGAGCACTTCCGCATCAGACCATCTCAGCTATCCTTACCCTGAGAAAATTGATGATGGAAGAGTCCCCCTGCTTATGTGGTGCTTGATGAGAGAGAGGAACGCGGATGGTCCGGCAGGGAGGAGTGGGGCCGGACCCATGATCGATCCGGTGATATGCCGCTGTCCGAATTGCGGATATGAACGGAAAGGATCTGTAACTCTGCCCTGCTATGCATTAAGGTGTCCCCGGTGCGACTCACCGATGACAAACCTGTAGTGCAGGTGTAAGACCGGGAAAATAAAGGGAGGCCAGGGCCGAGACTCGAACCCGGGTCGGGGGATCCACAGTCCCCTAGGATGACCAACTACCCCACCCTGGCAGAATATACCCTGATACATTGGTTTTTACGCTATAAATAAATCACCATCCTGACGGGTGGATAACTGCTTTGCGGTGGGGTTGGAATTATGTGATCCTGTGTATTATTAGTATGCAGAAGAGATCCATTAGTCCCCCACATAGGATTAAACGATATGGATCAGAATAACTCCGGCTATAGAGGAACCCGGCCTTGCGGGCATTAAGAGAGAACGAAAGGGTGAACCCCGATGACTCAGAAATCCAAAATACGCACCCCTATTGTCGCTGTCCTTGGCCATGTGGACCATGGCAAAACCTCTCTCCTGGACAGGATACGCGGCTCATCTGTAGTCAGCACTGAAGATGGGGCCATCACCCAGCATATCGGTGTAACGATCGTCCCTATCGATGCGATAAGAAAGATGAGTGGGTCGATGGAGAAGGTGGCAATGAATGTTCCCGGATTGCTCTTTATCGACACACCGGGGCACCATGCCTTTACTACTCTCCGGGCAAGGGGAGGGGCTTTAGCCGACATGGCTATTCTCGTTGTGGATATAAGCCAGGGATTCCAGCCACAGACGTTGGAAGCCCTCCAGATTCTCCGCTCCTGCAGGACCCCGTTTGTCGTTGCTGCCACAAAGATAGATAGGATTCACGGGTGGCGGGCAAATACTGATCAGCCCTTCCTGGCATCATTTTCCCACCAGAATGACCGTGTGAAAGAGATCGTTGAGACCCGGCTTTATGAAATGGTAGCCCGGCTTTCAGACCTTGGATTTTCTTGTGAGCGGTTTGACAGAGTATCTGATTTCCAGCGGAACCTGGCAATCGTGCCGGTCAGTGCACATACGGGAGAAGGGATTGCGGAACTGCTCATGGTTATGATCGGTCTTGCACAGCGGTATATGGAACAGGAGCTTGCCCTCTCGGTTGAAGGGCCTGGCATGGGCACGGTCCTTGAAGTGAAAGAAGAGCGTGGGCTCGGGACAACCCTCGATGTCATCCTTTTCGATGGCACACTCTCTATCGGCGATGAGATCGCCTTTGCGCGGAATGACGGGGTTGCACAGACAAAGGTACGATCGCTTTTAAAACCACGCCCAATGAAAGAGATTCTCATAGAAGATCGGTTTGAACGAGTGAAGACCGTTGTTGCGGCAACAGGAATCAAAGTGAGTGCCCCAGGGCTGGACGGTGCCATTGCGGGGTCTCCGCTCAAGGTGATACGGGGAGATCCCGGGCCGGTCATGGAACAAATACAAAGAGAGATGGAAGAGATAAAAGTCAAGCTCTCTCCGGAAGGACTAGTGATAAAGGCTGATACCATAGGTGCCCTTGAAGCGATATGTAACGAGCTCGAGACCAGGGAGATAGGAGTGATGCGGGCAGAGGTGGGCCCGGTGAGCCGCCATGATCTTATCGAGGTAGAAACGATCAAGAGTTCGTATTACCGCGTCCTTCTCGCTTTTAACACGCAGATTCTCCCCGATGCTGCCGATATGATCAAGGATCCCGGATTCTCTCATGTCAAGGTCTTTGAAGGCAAGGTCATTTACAAGATAGTCGAAGAATACGTCTTATGGAAGGATGAGCAGAAGAGAAGGGCTGAACAGCAGAAATTCGAACAGATTATCACTCCCGCAAAGATTCGGGTTCTCCCTCACTGCGTCTTCCGGCAAAGCAATCCTGCAGTGGTAGGTATCCGGGTACTGGGAGGTACCCTCAGGAGCGATGTGAAACTAATCCATGTGGACGGGAGGAAGGTCGGCCACCTCAAGTCTATTCAGCTGAACCAGGAGAGTCTCAGGGAAGCCCAGGCAGGCGCCGAGGTTGCCATCTCAATTGAAGGTGCGACATACGGAAGACAATTTTCCGTTGAAGATGATCTCTTTGTTGACATTCCAGAACGACATGTTAAGGTCCTTGAACGGGAGATGTCTTCCCATCTCCCCATCAGCACACAGGAGATCCTTGGAGAGTTTACTAGTCTGAAACGTCGTTCGGATCCTTTCTGGGGTAAATAGTATTTAATAGATCAGGCACCCAAAATAATGGGTACTTCCCGGGGTTTCCCGCAGACAGGCTATTTGCGTATCCTTCGTAAATGACGGATATGGCCATCCAGCGGGTTCTCAGGTTCCGGAATAATAATATCGAGGAGTCTAGACCAAATGGTTGAATTCAAGGTTGTATTGTCTGATCAGAAGACTGGACGCGCCTATAATGTCAATGTGAGTGGCGGAGTTGCAGGGGCACTTATAGGAAAAAGAATTGGTGACGAGATTGATGCAGGACCTTTTGGTCTTCCCGGGTACCGGATGGAGATAACAGGCGGTTCTGACAGAAATGGTACCCCTTCAAAACGGAATCTGCCCATTTCTGGCAGGCGGCGGCTCCTCCTTTCGGGTGGTATTGGTTTCAAGCCGGTAATGGAAGGTCAGAGGCGAAGGAAATCTATCAGAGGAAATGAGATAACCGCTGATTTTGTGCAGATCAATGCAAAAGTCACCGGGTATGGTGAAAAAACTCTCGAAGAATACTTTGCCAAGCCGGCTCCTGAAGAGAAGAAAGCATAATCAATCACTTTTCAGAATATTTTCCCGCAGGGCGGGGAGGAGATCTGAGAACTCAACACCACTTCGCTTCGCAAGGATGACAACCGCTCCTTCTGGTCGTATATGACCTCCAAACTCCTTGCTGATAATGGTGTTCATCTCAGCGACAACCCTGGTAAGGGGGATGCTCAGGTCCCGGGCGATTCGTGACATCAACTCCTCATGGGGATCAGACCGGTGGAAGACTGATGCATTGGGTTTGAAACCAAGCGGAATCTCCATCGATATAACGTCGAAAAGCGGCCGAATCATATCTCCTTCGTACGATATCAGGCCATCCTCTTTCGCCCTCGCAAGAAGATGGTTGGCCTGTTCGATGTTCATCCATCCCCGTTCAAAAGCAAGGTAGTAAACAATTTCATTTTTTTTCAACAGCTCCTTCCTTGTGTGCCTGAACGGAGCAGCGATAGTAATGGCCAGACTCATATCACGACTTCCCTTTTTCCCTGTGAAGGGGATGATCTCATAGGTCCCACGATTCCACAAAAAGTATCTTCATTCTGGTCCGTATCAATCAATCGGTCCGCATATTCAATCTGGGATCCTTTCTCACAAAGAAATAATTGATGTCAACATAAATTCTGGAGTATGACAAAACCAAAGGAATACGCTGAAAAAACGAAAGCTCACATTGACCAGCTTGCTGACGAGATCGAGAAGCTACAGGCGAAAACCGACAAGGTTATGGAAGACCTTCGTGCTGAATACGATCGGAAATTACGCGAAATCTCGTCTGAGTATGATCGGAAACTGCAGGAACTGAGTGGGAGCGAACAGGATCTGGGCAGGAAAATTGAAAACATCAAAATCGCCGGGGGAGGAGCATTCGAGGAGATGAAAGCAGGTGCTGATCTGGCAGTTGCTGATATGAAGAATGCCGTTGCACGGGCCAAGGAAAAATTCAGGGACATCTGACCAGGCCAACATCTTTTTTTGGATATTTTAGGTCGTGACTACCGTTGGTAGTTTCCCTGTTTAAAAAGAAACCATTTCACGCTTTTTCGTGAAAAAGGGATTGGACGGGGGCGCAGCATTCCGCTCCCCATGGTAACTACGGAAATTATTCAAGGAGGATGGCGTTGATAACTCCGTCCTGGCCAGGCCTGCTGATGATGCGGGCACGCCCCATCTCGGTCCTGATCACGGCACCCTTTGTAAGAAGATTACGCCGTACATAGTTGGGATTTGCACCGTTTTCCTCAACTGTTTCAATAAGGACTTTTTTGATCTCTCCATTTGACCTGTTTGCTACATTAGCATATTTGGCCCGCATTGCCCTGACTTTCGGGCTGCCCCCGAATGTCCGGACAATCCTTCTCCTATCTTCCCCGATGTGGGTGTCGGTCGGTGCTGACCCTATCTCATTTCTCTTCTTGCCGCGAGAAGGTCGGTATCTCCCCCCGGTCAGCCTGCGAATTGATCTGCCCTGCCACTGCATTGTTTCATCCCTCTGTCAGAAATCTTAATTATCAGCATCCGGGAGAATCACCCGGACAAGTGCTGTACATATACCCCTGCATGTTATTTAATTGCTCTGCTTGGTTCATCCAAGAAAAGCGGTAACCACATCCGACAAACCTTCTCCTGTTTTGAGATTGGTGCGGAACACCTGCATACCGGGATTGTACCGGTGCATGTCAGCCTCCATGCGATTGAGATCGGCTCCTACAAGGGGAGCAAGATCCACTTTGTTGATAATGCCAATGTCACAGCCTCTGAACATCATAGGGTGCTTGTTCACCACATCGTCACCCTCAGTAGAGCTTACGATAACAACCCGGATTTCTGCTCCGAGCAGAAAATCGGTGGGGCAGACCATGTTACCCACGTTTTCGATGAAAAGGACATCGATCAGGTCAAGAGGGAGATGTTCGGAAGCATGTTCCACGAGGTGAGCATCAAGATGGCACTCTTTACCAGTATTGGCGTTCTCAACCGGGATTCCAAGAGCTTTGATCCTTTTATAGTCATCATCTCCAAATACATCCCCTGCAATCGCCGCGCTCTTCAGCCCCCGTTCAGAGAGCAAAGGGACTATCCGTTCGATGAGGGCGGTCTTTCCTGACCCGATAGCCCCTAAAAGATCGATTGCACGAATCCCATGCGCCTTGAAACAGGCTGCATTTTTTTCAGCTATTCGGTTATTGACGTCGAATATGTCCTTTTCCAGTCTGACGTCGATATGGTGCATGTATCACATATGGATGCTGCAGTGTTTATAGGTTCCATCAGCTCACATTACTACAATGAAAGAGGAGATGAAAGGAGAACGGATTCTCTATCCCTGTTATTTCAATGCAAATCTGATGAGAGGCGAGGGAAGGCGGATCACCCGCTCCCGGGCGGTAAAGGATCCCTCTCTTGCGGATATCGAACGTGCCGTGAAGCGATGTGGTATCCAGTACAGGATAGAACCGAAAAGCCATCCGTCTTGCTGGTGGAAACGGGAAGGTCGCATTGTGGTCGCGTGGGCGCAAAGTAAGGAGCAACTGCTGAAAAAAGTCGCTGGTTTTCTCGAGGTGAAACGATGAGCGGGCTCTATGATCTGCATACCCATACCACGCTCACTGATGGTGAGATGATACCGATAGAGCTGGTGCGACGGATGGCCGTCCTTGGTTATTCCATCGTTGCTATCACTGATCATGCTGACAGCACCAACTTAGACTTCCTTATTGAATCGGTCAATCGTCTGAAAACCCCTGCAGAACTGTATGGAGTCCGGCTTCTCTGCGGAGTTGAGCTTACGCATATTCCTCCCCCTCTTATCCCTGGCACTGCCAGGGCTGCGAAAAAAAACGGCGCAGATATTGTTATTGTACACGGCGAGTCTCCGGTTGAACCAGTTGCATCCGGGACCAATCATGCCGCGTGCACATGCAGCGACGTTGACGTGCTCGCTCACCCGGGTTTTATCACGACCAAGGATGCCTATGAGGCACATGACCGGGGGATTGCCCTTGAAATCACCTCAAGGGGAGGACATAACCGTGCAAATGGTCACGTGGCCGCGGTAGCCAGGAAGGCAGAATGCATCATGGTCGTGAACTCAGACGCGCATGCCCCCCATGATCTCCTTGATAAGCGCGCGAAATTTGATGTAGCAAGAGGTGCAGGTCTTAAAAAGGAAGAGTGCGCCCCCATTATGGATTTAAATATTGATTGTATCGTTTTTCGTTGAAATTGGTATTTATATATTTACAATACTTTAATATAGTGGTGAAGTCTATATATATAGATTACGAAACCATTTCACCTGTCTGATATCCGGGGCAGGTGCACGGAGTTTTATCTTGAAAGCGATTGGGACTGCGATGCATACACTAGGGACGCGCATCATTGTCATGAGGTGCGATCCAGCCCAGCTCCCAAAGTTATACGCAGATGTTATCAGCAAGAGATTGAAACCCGTCGGGAAAGTGGTGGAGGTATTCGGGAGTGTAGCCGCACCTTATGCAGCAGTCCATTGCCATAGTGACTACCGGATTGCTGCAGGGGAGAAGCTGTTCATATCCAGGTAGGAGTCATCACCATGCAGGAAGTTGAGAAATTAAAAATTCTCCAGAATGAGAGGGAAGCGCTCAAAAACCGGCTCAAAGAACGCGTCAAGGAGCATGAAAAAAAGGCTGAAGACCATACCGAGACCGTTTGCCCGGAGTGCGGAGGCCGGCAGCTTGTCCATGACTATGAACGTGCTGAGCTGGTCTGCCAGAACTGTGGTCTTGTCATCGATGAGGATTTCATTGATCGCGGCCCGGAATGGCGTGCATTTGACCATGATCAGAGGATGAAACGCTCGAGGGTCGGAGCTCCTATGACCTTCACCATCCATGACAAGGGGCTTTCCACGATGATAGACTGGAGGAACCGGGACTCGTATGGACGGGCCATCTCCAGCAAGAACCGTGCCCAGCTCTACCGACTGAGAAAATGGCAGCGCCGTATCCGTGTCAGCAACGCCACTGAAAGGAACCTGGCATTCGCGCTTTCTGAGCTTGACCGTATGGCCTCTGCCCTTGGTCTGCCACGTAATGTCCGGGAGACCGCAGCGGTGGTCTATCGTGACGCTGTTGACAAGAACCTCATCCGTGGAAGGAGCATTGAAGGAGTGGCTGCTGCAGCACTGTATGCAGCCTGCAGGCAGTGCAATGTTCCAAGGACTCTTGATGAGATTGCCGAGGTATCCCGGGTATCACGAAAAGAGATCGGGCGGACGTACCGGTTCATATCCAGGGAGCTTGGGCTCAAACTCCTTCCAACATCTCCGATCGATTATGTCCCGCGATTCTGCTCCGGCCTTAACCTGAAAGGAGAAGTTCAGAGCCGGGCGGTGGAGATACTCCGCCAGGCTGGGGAGAGAGAACTCACCAGTGGCAGGGGACCCACTGGTGTTGCAGCTGCGGCAATTTATATCTCTTCTATCCTCGGTGGTGAACGGAGAACCCAGCGTGAGGTTGCCGAGGTTGCAGGTGTGACTGAAGTCACGATAAGAAACAGATATAAAGAGCTTGCGGAGAAACTCGATATAGAGATTATCCTCTGAATCCTCATTTTCTAACACTTTTCAATATTCGATCCTTTCTCCCTCTGATTGCATCAGGCGTTATGATCTGGGCTATCGAAGAACCAAACAACTATATCCAAATGGCTGAAAAATTAGTTACCGCAATAGGGCTTGTAGATCAGGGGTAGATCGTTACGTTCGCAACGTAAAGGCCGCGGGTTCGAATCCCGCCAAGTCCATGTTTCTTTCTGATGAATCAAGGAGCCGACAGCTCCCGATTGTTTCCTTAATTTGGTGGTATGAAGCGTCTTTCACTATGCAGATTCGGAATACCTATATGGAATACAGACTGAAATTATAGAGGTTGCCAGGGCTCGTAGATCAGGGGTAGATCGTCACGTTTGCAACGTGAAGGCCACGGGTTCGAATCCCGTCGAGTCCATCTCCTCATATCTCTTACGATTGAATTTTGGGGGGCAGCAAAGGTCGCCCTGCGGGATAAGGGATTTTCCTCGGTTAATCGATCCAGTCAAGCAACAGCCCTGGGTCCTTTTGTTTGGATCGATGGGGTTGAGGAACCTGTTCATTCCTTGCAGGGGTACCCGGGGGCTTCATGTCTCCCAGTGAAGGGAGATTGTCATTTACACGGCCTGCAACAGGGTGTGCTGGGATCTCATCAGCCATGATTATGGGTGGCGGGGCAGGGGAGGAATGGTCAGAAACCGGGAAAGCATCGTGGGCAGGAGCCGGGCCGGCAGATCCCGCTTTCATGAGCAGAAAGTCGATGTACATCTCAGCCTGGCTTCGTTGTTCGGGTGATAGACGAGATACCTTTTCCTCGAGTGAACCCATGTGCAACCTCGACATTATGTGTATACATCTTTCTGTAGCTGGTACGGTATTAAACCAACACAGCTCGGTACACCTGACTCCTGATAGGATTGATGCAGGAATTATCAGGTCGAATGCACTGCATCAGGGATTTATCTGGTTGAGAAGAATAAGAATCCTGCAGCTGTGTTCTGCAAGAGAGGTGCGAATATATGCCTCATCAAGGTCTTTTCCCCCGGTAAAAGTACCATGGCCCCGGGCAATCGCTACCGATGAAACGAGCAGTCCCTGTGAAATATTCAATGCCAGCTCCTCACTTCCGGGGACTCCGGTTACGATTGGGATACAGGGACAGAACAGATGTCCTTCTGAATCTACCGGGGATATGATATCATTTGAGATGGAAAGGGTGACTGCATGGGGCGGATGGGCATGGACGACCGCTCGGTGGGGGGTCTCTTTGTAAATCTGCCGGTGGACGCGGTATTCGCTTGAAGCCTGGCGGGGGGCTTGCCCTACAAGGGGAACATACACCAATTCGCCAGGGAGATCAAGGTACGATCCATGCCGGGTTATGTAGAACCCATCATCTGATCGGATGCTGATGTTCCCAAAATTCGCTTTGATGAGTCCTTCAGAAACGAGCCGGCGTCCGATCCGGCAGAAATCCTCTGTGATCTCTCCTACATCCCTCATAATATGAGAAAAAAATTATCTGAACTGGACCCCGACATCCTTCATTTTGTTAAACCGTGCAATGTTCAGGAGGAGTGGGGTCAAACACTCGACCATGGAGGAGACTGCGAGTGGTCCGGCATCGTAGGCTTTCACTCCAGGGATACTCCTGACAAGATCCAATACGGTCGCCTTTGAAAGGGAATCGTCGCCACAAACCGGTACGGCAAGGTCGAGGGTTTCATTCAGTGCTTTCCACTTGTTGGCTGCAACAGTGTTAAATGCAGAACAGAGTCTCGTCTCTTTTGGGAGCAGTCGTTTGATAAGGAGTGCAGCTGATCCATCAGGTGGAGGGGTATAGACGAAGAAGTCACGTTTTTCCATGGGATTGACAGGGGATATCACAAGCTTGTTTTCGAATCCATGGAGCGAGGCGAGGGTTGGTTCCACATGCCTGAAGGGGATCGCGAGGATAATAATATCAGATCGATCTATGGCCTCCTGATTGGAATAACCGCTGACGGAACAGGGCAGGCCAAGTTTTGTGACCGTTGCATAACATACATCACTTGACTCCACTGCTTTTTCCTCCTCCCGGGATCCTATCACCACGTTATGGTTCGGGGAGAGGCGCATCGCGATCCCTTCCCCAATGTCCCCTGTACCACCAACGATACCTATCTTCACCTAATCCACCAGCGGAAGAAGCATTGATTCGAGGGAGTCTGAACTGGTGACCCCTTCCAGTGTCCTCACCACTTTCCCATCTTTTTCGATAATAAGGGTTGGAACGACCCTTATCCCATACTTGTTGGCGAGATCCATGTTCTGATCCACATCAATCTTCCTTATCTCGATTCTCTCTCCCATATTCTGCTTGAGTTCTTCAAGATAAGGTCCCTGTCTTCTGCAGGGGCCGCACCACTCGGCAAAAAAGTCCAGAACTACTGGTTTTCCCATCTGTATTACCTTCAGAGTGGTCGGTGGAAAAAGAAGATAAAGATTGTTATCGGGTTATTTGGAGAGGATCGCCATGATTATCTTACCATATGCAGGCCTTGTGACGAGCACTCCGATAAGGACCCCGAGGATGGTGATGATAGCAAATCCACGGAGGGTTGAGAGATCCATCAGCGCAAGCGGGAGCATTGCGATAATGACCGTGGCTGCTGAAACCATGATAATACCAATAGCCCTCGTGAGACGCTTCTGGTAGATATTAGGCGATGGGACTTTGCCTTCATGGAGGATCTCATCAGTGATGATGACCAGCTGGTCAATACCGGTACCGAGCACCGCAATCAGACCTGCGATGGCCGCAAGATCCAGTTGTTGTTGGATCAATGCAGCAATTCCGAGAAGGATTACAATCTCGGACATATTGATACCGATCATGGGGAGTACGATTGCCGGCTCGCGGTAACGGAAGAAGATCACAATGCCAACCGCTATCGCTGCAACGATGAAAGCTACGACAGCCATCGTCTTGAAGTAATCTGATAGGGCAGCTGGCACATAGCCCGAACCCGCAACTTTTACCTCAACCGGGAGAGCTCCTGCCCGGAGGTGGATTTCCAGGGTTTTTGCATCATTGAGGCCATCTTCGCCCGATCCTGTGGATGCATAGAGTTCACGGATAGGTTCGACACGTATCTGGGCTGCGAGATCAGTTGAGAGCGGGGCAGAGTATACAACATTTCCATCGAGCAGCATATCTAGATAATGCTGATCAGGTGCAGCGGTTGCCCCATACTTGATCGCTCCATCCCTGAACTGGGCAGCACCTTCCTCAGTCAGGGTAAAGGAAACGCCCCATGCGTTGCCCCCCGGGGGTTGTTGTGTGGGAACGCCGACAGTATTGATAGCATCACCATAGAGGATGTGTTCGGTTGCATTCCCTGTAGTGTGAACCCGTATCTCAAACCTGCCCTGCTTTCCGACAATCTCCTTTGCCTGGCTCAGGCTCACCCCCGCCAGCTCTACTCTTACATATTGTGAGACCCCTGAAAATCCGGTGAGGGGATTGACCTTTGCATCCTTGGTGCCGAGTGCGTTGAGCTTGTCTTCCAGGATTTTCTTCACCAGTTCAGCCGTTTCTTTGGAGACCCCCTGGTCATAACTGGTCAGTCTTCCGCCGGATTCTGCAAAGACAGTTTCAAGCTGGTCGCGGGGGAAGAATTTCCGGATCTCCAGTTTATCATCATCAATGAGGTAGATCTCTGCGTCGAGCTTCTTCTGGAGGTCAGCTAAAAATTCTTCGGCTGGTCTTTCTGTTTCAAAACCCACCACCTCAGCCTGGAATTCCATCTGAAGCCAGGTACCATCGGAGAGATCGAGCCCGTACTGGAGATTGGTTGTGAACTTTTCATCCTCTATATGGGGATATATGAGAAACACGGATGCTATGAGAAGGATGATAAGGAGTGCAACCTGCCATGTCTTCAGGAGATCTACCAGTTTCTGGGTATTCATTTCGATCCCTTCCTCTTCACGGGGGTGACCTTCGCTTTCGAAGTATCCTCAGTCTCCTTCACAGTGCCACCCCTGCCTAGCATGTACCACTTGATGATACCCGCATTCGTCAGCCAGGTGTTCATCATGTCGATGAGGAGGCCGATAAACAGGACAGCAGAGATTTCCGGAATCACCGGGATATTTCCGAAATAACTGACCGCCCACATTGCGGCAATGGCAGCCATGGTGGTGGTTGTCATGATGATACCCGTCCTGAAAGCACCCGCAAGTTTCTCATCAAGCTTACCCTGGCGCTTCAGGACACGCATCGTCAGGAGAATATCGCTGTCCACAGAGTACCCAATCAGCATAAGGAGTGCTGCAGTGGTTGGCAGTGTCAGCTCAATCCCGACTATGGTCATAACAGCGGCAGTCATCGCAATATCCGCAAAGGCTGAGAGAACGACCGCTGCTGCAGGAACGAAGGTCCGGAAAGCCAGGAACACCACAATCGTCATGCCTATGAAAGATAAGACAAGCGCAATGGCAGCCTGTTTCTGGAGTGTCTCCCCGAATGAAGCTCCGATCTGATCAATCTTTGCGTCGGGATATCGTTCGTTGATCAGGGTTGCGAGGGACTGGAGCGAATCATCATCCATGGGTCCGAATTTTATATATTTCCCATCACTGACTCCTTCTCCGATACTGACCAGAGGATATCCGGAGAAAGTGGCACTGAGGCTGTCAGGGGTGTCAGAAGTAAATACCGTGACAGCCGTCCCCCCGGAAAAATCCATTCCCGGTGTTACCGGCATACCTGTGGTTGCGAACGTGTAGCCGAGCACCGCAAGGGATAGTATCAGGAGAACCAGGGGGATTGCCACCATCTGCTTTGGGGTGTAGCGGTTCACATCGTAATTGATAAATCCCATAGCATTAAGGTTCGTAACCTACGATTAAAAGGTTTTAGATAATTCTCGCCCAAATATGCTCAAATGGTAGATTTACAATAAAAGAGCGGAACTGGAGGCCGGGAAAAAAACAAAAATATTATATAAACTTGGCGGTATTACCTCAGTATGAGATCTCCACATGAGATCAAAGGAGTCATCGAGATCCGGCTGAAGAACTATCTTTCCCGGGACAGGACCGGTGTCAGGCGTGCACTCCTCCATCTTTTCCTCCAAGTGAAATACCTGACCATTTCAGATATTTTTGCCATCCTTGCCCGGAAATTCTCCATCAGCTATCATTCTCTTGCGGCGATGGTGGGACTGATCGCCTCAAAGATCGGAATTCTTCATATCACCAAAAGTCGGGAGGGATCCTGCAGCGTATATTCCCTCAAGGAACAATATGCCGGTATGGTGAAAAGGATTGTTTCCTGAAGGGAAGGGAACACTTTTTTCATGATTGGCTGCTCATGATGTGAGCAGAGCATGCACGCACGAGAAAGTCATCATTCTTCGATTGGAGAGATCAGGATTACCGATGAGGTGATAGCCTTTATCATGAAGCGGAAATGTGATTTTCGCATTTCTACTTCCTGTGGGGGCCCAATCCTCCTGCCCGTCAGTATAAAACCCCCAAAACCAACGGATATTCAAATCCCTGCAGGGGATTATACCATATTCGTCTCTGTTCATCAGGCACGATATCTCTCGACCGTGCATATGGGTCTGATCCCTTATTTTATGGATGAGATCAAGGAAGAATCGAATTGCCCTTATGAGCTTTGAAGAACTGGAACATACCGCGGACATCAGGATACGGGTACGAGGTACAACGCTCGAAGAGCTTTTTTCCGAGGCAGCCCGGGCCCTCATGACAATAGTATACAAAAATATAAACCAGGGAAATATCCGACGACATGTCGAAGTGGATGCCGATGATACCCCCTCCCTCATCCGCGAGTTTCTCTCTGAAATTCTTTTTGTTTCCGAGGTAGAGGAGATGGTCATCACCGGGGCGGATATCCATATTGCGGGCAATCATCTCACCGCCAATCTCACCGGGGAACCATTTTCCACGATGAAACATTGCGGTGGCAGGGAGGTGAAGGGGGTCTCCTACTCAGATCTTACCATCCGCCATGAAGGGGACTCTTATATACTTGAGGTCATCTTTGATGTGTGAAGAGCCATGCTCCCCGGAATAAAACGTGTCGCCCCATTTGAATGGGAAGTGCCGATCGGAACAGTCCCCGGCATGCGGGTACCGGGCAGGTTTTTCCTGTCAGATGAGCTTGCCAAAACCCTTGAGGAGGGTGCGGTGCAGCAGCTCGCAAATGTTGCAACGATGCCGGGAATTGTGAAGAATTCTCTTGCCATGCCGGATATCCACTGGGGGTACGGTTTTCCCATCGGGGGTGTTGCTGCGTTTTCAATTGAAGAGGGGGTCATCTCTCCCGGGGGTGTTGGATTCGATATCAATTGCGGTGTCAGGATCCTCACCACCCCGCTCCATGAAAAGGATATCGTGAAGAAACGGGAACTGATAGAACGTCTTTTCAACGCGGTACCCACTGGGGTGGGTGCAAAAAGCACCATGCGGCTCTCCCCTAAAGAGCTTGAAGGGATGCTCATAAGAGGAGCGAAATGGGCAGTCGATCAGGGTTTCGGGATGGAGAGCGATCTGGTCCACTGCGAGGAGCAGGGAGCCATGGCTGGTGCCGATCCCAGCGCCGTTTCTGCAAAGGCCCGCCAGCGTGGCATGCCCCAGAGCGGGACTCTTGGGGCAGGAAATCATTTCCTGGAAATCCAGACAGTCCGGGAGATTTTTCAGGAGGGGGCGGCTGGTGCGTACGGGCTTTTTCCCGGCCAGATCTGTATCATGATCCATTGTGGTTCACGGGGGCTGGGACACCAGGTCTGTACTGAACATCTGAAGGTTCTGGAAGGGGCAACAAAAAAATATGGAATTGTCCTTCCTGACCGGCAGCTTGCCTGTGCGCCTATTACCTCATCGGAAGGAAGGGCGTATTTTGGTGCCATGGCAGCCTCATCGAACTATGCGTGGGCAAACCGGCAGGTGATAATGCACATGGTGCGGAAGGTATTCTCCGGGATGTTCGATATCCAGTACGAGGAAATGAATCTTGTTTATGATGTAGCCCACAACGTCGCCAAACGAGAGGAGCATGTTGTCGATGGCAGGCAGATGAAGCTTTGTGTGCATAGAAAGGGTGCAACACGTGCATTCGGTCCCGGATGTGCTGACCTGCCCCGGGAATATGCCCCTTGGGGACAGCCGGTCATTATCCCTGGGAGCATGGGAACCTCCTCATACCTCCTTCACGGTACAAATGAAGCAATGGTGAGAACGTTCGGGTCAACCTGCCATGGATCGGGGAGGATTATGAGCCGTACAAAGGCCAAGAAAGCGCTCTCAGGAAGGGAAGTGAGAGAATCTCTTGCTGCTGAGGGGATCATTATCCGTGCCCCGCATGATGGCGCTATTGCCGATGAAGCGCCGGAGGTCTACAAGCCAAGTGATGAAGTGGTCAGGATTGTTGATTCGGCCGGTATTTCGCGCCTGGTCGCGAGATTTGTTCCGCTGGGAGTGATCAAAGGGTGATATGCAGGGCAGGACTCCTGTGGGATTCACAGCTGCTCTTCTCCCGGTACATAGAGGAGAGCGGTGTGCCGTGCGAGCATGTCACCCCTCACATGGTAGCTGCGCCTTTCTTCAGGGGACGATTTGTCACCCTTATTATCCCTACGGGTTTTGCAAATCCGGGATACTCGTGCCTCCTCCCTGCCCTGAAAGCATCATCGTCCCGAATCAGTCGGTTCGTCTCTCGTGGCGGGCATCTACTCGTCTTTGGCGCATCATCTGAACGTGAAGATGCGTACGACTGGCTCCCGCAACAGATCCGATATCGCCATGATTATGGGTGCCGGAATCTTGAGATTGATACCAGCCACTATGCTTCTTCCCTTCTGGAGGGATATGATACGCATGCGGTCGAATGTGATGGATATTTTACCGAATACGAAGGCCGCATTGTTGCTTCTTCGTGTGGAAATCCTGTAATGATAGTACAAAACATTGGGAGGGGCGAGATTGTGGTCACCACGGTGCATGAATATCCTTCAAAGGCTTTTCTGAAAACATTCTGTTCAGCACCGGAGGAAACATTATTTTGACTGGAAGCGTGGATTCTATGAGAGAGGTACCGATGAACCGTTTCATCATCTCAACCGGGTCCACTGCCGATGACCTTATCCCTGTAGGAATGGCATTGCATGAAATGCTCAATCGCCTTCCCATTACTGCACGATCAAAGCAAAAGCCTGGAGTCCGAATTGAGTCGGGAACCATTGTGGACAGGGAGTATACAGGGCCAGTGCTCGAACAGGTTCTGGAAGAGAATAAAGTGTTAAAAGTGACCCCGAAGTCTGGCGCATATAAGGGTGTTCCCGTTGTGGTTAGTCCGATCCGTGACAGCACCGGTGATGCTATCGTCGCTATCGGGGTCGTTGATATCACGGGAATATTTGATCTTGCAACGCTTATGGAGCACCAGGCGTTCATCCTCGAGCAGGTATGCGGAAAGGATCCCTGCCCACTCCCGTCCGAACAGATCAATGCAAAAAGGTAATGAGAATGTACGACGCGGCATTCAAAGTCCTTGAAGTTCTTGAGGGATCAGAAGGTCCTGTCTCCGGAGCATATATCAGCAGTAAGCTGGGGATATCGCGATCAGCAGTCTGGAAACACATCAAAGAACTGATCAGCATGGGATATGAGATCTCAGCCTCACAAAAAGAAGGATACCGCCTCACAAAGAAAAGCAACCGACTTCTCCCATACGAGGTCCATAAGAAACTCAGGACCAGCTTTATTGGGAAAAAAATACGCTACTTCGAAAATACTCCTTCAACCATCTGGGTGGGTAAGCAGATTGCGAGCGAGGGTGATGCCGGGCTTCTCCATGGCATGGTTATCATTGCTGAAGAGCAGACGGGAGGGATTGGAAGACTCGGACGATCCTGGGTATCGCCAATCGGGGGCGTCTGGATCACCATTGTACTCAAACCCCGCATTCCCATTGATCGTGTTTTCATGGTTACGATGGCGGCATCGGTTGCTGTCGCTCGTGCAATCAGGAAAGAATATGATCTCGGCGCGCTGATCAAGTGGCCCAACGATATCTATATCGGTGACAAAAAGGTGGCAGGTCTCCTTCTCGAACTCTTTGCCGAAGCAGATGATATCCACTACTGTCTGCTCGGGATAGGTGTTGATGTCAATATCTCTCCCCAGGATCTTGAGGGGGTAAAGAGCGCGGTCACCTCAATCTCGGCCGAAATGGGTCATGATGTTGACCGGGCATCGTTTCTCGCACGGCTGCTCCGCGAATTTGAGAGCCGGTTTCTCCTTATTGAAGCAGGGGAGTATGAGGCAGTGACCCGGGAATGGAAATCCCTCTCATGTACGTTGGAGCACCGCGTACGGATCAACACCATGAAAGCGACTTTTGAGGGAGAAGCAATTGATATTGATGAGTTTGGAGCGCTCCTCATCAGGAAAGACAATGGTAAGATCGAGAGGGTGATTGGCGGTGACTGTATCCAGCGGTAATACTTTATCGTCAACAAGAAAAAAATATATGGTT
>JAAYWH010000044.1 GCA_012516785.1 Methanomicrobiales archaeon | reverse complement strand
GGATAATATACGGAAGATGGCAGTGATTGCATGATCGAATGGATCATAATACTTCTTCTCTCATTTTTCCTCGGAATTGTCCTGCTCCTATATATCCTCCAGGAAAAAAAGATTGAATCCCGTGCCCGGGAAATTTTTGAGAACTGGCGGATGGCAGAGCGGGTTGATCTCGAAGAGTGGAAGAGAGGAGAACTCGAACGCCTGTCTGATGAGAAAGCCAGAGTCCTGTTTGGTTCATGGAGAGTCCATGAAGAGGTAGTAATTCGCAATGATGCCGTCAAGAGAAGCCAATCGGTAATACGTGGAAAGGTCACTGAGCACCTTCTTCCATTTTTCCCCGATTTTCCCTACAATCCAAAAGACGCACGGTTTCTCGGCAGCCCTATCGATCTCGTCATCTTTGATGGGCTTTCGGAGGGTATCTTGCGCGAGATCGTGTTTGTGGAGATAAAGGCTGGAAAAAAGTCTTCCCTCTCCTGGAGCGAGCGTGAAGTGAGATCCTGTGTTCAGGAAAAGCGAATCGGGTATAGTCTCATACATAATGCATCCCAAAAAGAGGATTAAGGGGAGGAGCTCTATCACCCCCCTATCTGGAGGATAAGATCCTGCTCCTCTTTATGCCCTCCACCCTCAGCGGTGATGTGCCCTTTCACTGTTATCCCTCCCGGTACTTCTGGAGGTACCACGAACCGGTACTCGATCGTCTTTGGAAAAGGTGGATCGATATCCCCCAGATCAAAAGACTCCCGGTACAGGAGCAGTGCATTTACCTCAAGACGGAGAGATACCGGCTCATCATACCCGCCCTTCGGTTCGATAGCCATCACATAGAGGATGGTGTCCCCGGGCTTCGCCCGTGCCTCTACAGGGGTGACAATCAAAGTGAATGACGAGGGTCCGCTGGCAGCTGGGGATGTCGTAACAGCGGTTGTCTGGATTGGGGGGAAAGAGGTCCCGGCGTCGTCTGATCCTGATAAGCGGTTAGACAAAACATCCGTAGGTTTCGAAGTGACAGGGTATGTTCCAGATCCACTGACCGATCCGGGAGTGAATGTTGTTTCAAATTCGGACATCGTTGGTGATGCTACGGTTGGAGCGGATGGTGAAGTCGGTGATACTTCAATTGAATACTCAGCTTCCGGGCTGGATCCGGGAGGTGGCAAGAAATATAGTGCCGAAATAATTATACCTCCAATAAGCAGTGCTACCACCACAAAAAGCAGGCCTAACTCTTTCTGGTTCATTCCAGAGATTGTGGATAATGGGATATGATGAAAGTTGTGGATGTCGGGATTTCTGATAGGGAAAATGGAACTATCCTGAGATGAGGGAGAGAATGAGCCGGTCGACTGCATCATCCTCCCCCCATCTCCGACACAACGCGTCTTTTATTACTACCCGTGATGGTATCAGGTTTAGTATCATCTCCACACCATATCGCCAGATTACAGAAATCCCGGAATATTGGATGGAGGATATCCGTGAAGATGATCATATTCTCGATATCGGCGCCAACATCGGTGCATTCTGTATCCGTGCTGCAAAGAAAAGCTCTCATGTCTCTGCAGTTGAACCATTCACCACCGACATTCTCAACACAAATATCACCCTGAACGGGGTTGATATCAAGGTATTTTGCGGGGCGCTTGGAGATGGTTTCCCTACTTACATCGAATGGGATGGGATCTCTTCCAGGGTTTCCACGTACAGATTATCTGACCTGATCCAGAGGGCAGGAGGATGTGACTTTCTGAAGTGTGACTGTGAGGGTGCAGAATGGAAGATACGGCCGGTCGATCTCGAGGGAATCAGGAGAATCGAGATGGAGCTGCACCAACCTCCCATAGGAGGGCCGATCAACACGGAACTTCTCCAGTATATTTCAGAAAAATATGCTTTTTCTCTCGATCGGGTCCCTGTTCATGGACCTCTCGGGCTCTTCGGGATTCTGCATGCATGGCAGCCATGATCAAAACAATAAGCAATCGTTCACTGAGGGTTATGAAAAGGATACGTCTCGAATTTTACCGGCAATGGTGACTGAAGATGATTAGGATTTCACGTTCCAGCAAAAACGATGCGAGTGGCAGGATTCGAACCTGCGAACTCCTACGAGAACCGATCTTGAGTCGGTCACCGTTGACCGCTTGGTTACACTCGCTCCAAAATACCATTATAGAGAGGGTGATCGACCGCAATAATTCTTATGTGGTCTTGAGTCTGCCGCCGTTGCCAGCTTGGCTACCCTCGCTCACTACATATATAGTCCAAAATTGGTAATAAAAGCGTGAGTTATTCCTGCGATTTCCGGATACTTCGCTTCTCCGGGATGATCAATGCATCAGACTCCAGAGAATTGATCCGATTTCCCGAAAATTGAATGCCGGGGCCCATACAAAGACCGCTCCGAACCTTCACATAAAATCTGCAAGACCGAGCTGCTGGTCCTTTTCATGGCCAAAAGTGGACTCAATTGCCCGATCGAGGACCATTACCCGCTGTTTTGTGTACTCAGATACCTTGTATTTCTCGCAGATAGCACGTGATACCTCGAGATATTTCTTTACCGATCCTTCATGAACTGTCGGTATAACATTTCCCCCGCACCGGATGCACTTGCCAGCAAGAGGCATTCGCCGGTAACTGTGGTTGCACTTGACACACCGCAGCTTCTGTTTGGAAAAGGCAGAGAGATTTCCCATCAGGTCCCTAATGAAGTGAGTAGTCAGGACACGCTCCGCCACATCATCCTGGTCGACCGCGCGAATCTTTTCTGCGAGTGTCAGCTCGGCTTCCAGCTTCTCAATCATGGTCTTCAACTGGGTATACGTGGATTCAAGGGGCCCGGCTGAAATATCCGATGTTTCATGGGTATAGAGAAATCCTTCCATTGCGGCTGGAGTTCCCAGCCGGTGTTCGACACGGTCGATCAGAGAGACGATCTCTCTCGGATGGGCATATCGAAGGCCTGCCAGGTAGAGTTCAAGGGGATAGGAACCCATGACATCCAGGTTATGGCTCTCCTTGTCAACCTCTGCTGGATCGATCGAAGTAGTGAGCACCAGAGGTGCATCCATGGTCCCTCCCCTCGACTCAGGGAGGAAGGCACGGGAGAAATTGATCAGACCGTCGAGAAGGAGCATGATACAGTCCTCGTCCCCATCACATTGCCCAGTGAATATCCCATTCGCACATACCGTATGCTCCTCTTCAACTGTCAAGCAATAAACCCGGTCTTCGGCAGCGGGGACGAGATCGCGTCGCTTGATATGGTCAGTGATCACGTTCATCCCTACCATGACAGGGACAGGATCGCCCTCCTTCAGCTCATCTGCCCTGATCTTCCGCAGATAACAGAGATCCCATACCAGCATCGCATGGTCTGGAGTTACCGCAATAATACGTCCCTGGGTTGTCTCAAAACTGATAAGGTGAGGCGGACTTTTATGAATTGATACCGACGTTACTTTCCTGAGATGCGGCTTTCCTTCGCGATCAATGGTCCGTGTCAGGTATCCCTGCCTCGGGTCAGAGTAGTACGTCCCAAGCCGGTCTATGCCAGGCCTCGAGAGATCAAAATTTTCGATCACAAACTGCCGCAACTGCTGTTTTTTCCATACCTTTCCATCGAAGAACTCCAGTTCTGTATCACCGTAAAAGCAATTCCGCCGTTTCGCTGCGTGGAAAAAAGGATGGGCATACCCGACATTTGCCCTCGAGATGCCAATGATACGGGAAAGAACCCCTGCACTGGTATGGGGAGCCAGGCCGATCACCAGGTGGCCAATCAGCTCTGTTCTCGAATTGACCGAGTAGTAGGCCGGAAGATGGTAACACCGGGTGAGAAGTTCGTCGATGAACCGGGCGACCCTGACCATGTAATCAGCACAGGATTCGGAGATAAGGATGTCCTGGGGCTTCAGCTCCAGCACCTGGTCGGTTCGGGTAAGGGGGGCTCCTTTGATATCACTTGCGTACCCAAGCTCACAGAGCCTTTCAGGGGTCACCCCTACTTCATCAGGACGGAAATGAGTCAGCGGGAGATCGATCATATCAAACCGGATAGTTCCATCCTTAAAGACAAAGAGTTCATTCTCTGCCCTGAGTATGCCTTTCTCGATCTCTTCAACTGCCCGTTCCCGGGAGATAAGCCCCTTAACTCCTTTCACAAGCCCGACGGGATTCTCCCGCCTCCCCAGCCGCTCCATCGCGAGAAGGTACTCCTGTTTGACATTGAGGGCGAGATGATGTGAACAGGATGAGGGAACTTTGCAGACCGGGCATTCTGGTTCCAAGCTCTCTCTCTTGCATCGTTGGCAGGTGTATACCGCTTCGGTATGGGCGCCACAATGGCACCGGTTGTGATACGTCTCGGTCCCGCATACACTGCAACGCCTTCTCCCTGCCTCAATCCGGATAATCCCCCCATCCTTGTTTGCTTCAGGCGCATGGTTAGATGCTTCCTGAAATGACCTCCGGGATCCTCCTGCTTCACCAAGCGGGAAGAGAGAATGGGGTGGGGGATTCATTTTGCGGGGTTTCGATTTCCCCGGACGACCCATCCTGCCACCAATCCGTGTTCCAGCTTTCGAACGTATTTTGAACCCCGAGAGATGCATCACGAGGTCAAGTGAACGTTCCATGGGGGCATTTTCCCATTCCTTTCGTCGCCTGAGAGTGAGGTCAAGGCCAAGACAGGCTAGGAGCACCTTGTTGGTGCTGATGCAGATCATCTTTTCCCTGACCATGTGGGCGATGAGCAGCTCCTCAAGGATCTCTTTGATGGCCGGCTCATCCGGAAGAAGGAGCACACCATGCCGGATCTCCCCGTGCTCTTCAATGAATCCTGCAAGCTCGGCGACCTGCCCGGGACTGATATCATCCCAGAACCAGGTATAGTCCGGGTGCAGGAACGCTCCTTCACAACAGAGGGCTATAGCCTCAAGCTCGTTCGAAGGCCGCTCAAATCCTCCCTCAAGCTGCCACCATTCCTCACAATAGGCTGACGGTACAAGCAGGTGATTATTCTCCATAAACTCCCCGTAGCTGATCAGTATCTCTCCCACATCGAGAATCCTATCAATGTCAGGGGCAAGGGCACGGGCTGTCTCTGCATCGTCGACACGGAGCACATCACCATTTTTCAACCTGACCATCGGACCGTCTATGGTATCGACTGGTACAATCCCTGCGGCCTTTCCCGGCCGTTCTATCTTCATCTGGGTGCCGACAGCAAGGAAATCACCAAGGATATGCATTGTTGCAGGATTGATTCCTGCTGCGGCAAACCCGGTATTCCTAGATCTCCCGTAACGGAGGCGGAACCCGCCTTTCCTCATCGGGTAAGAGAAAACAGGGCGCCCTCCAATAAGATCACGGAGATACTTGTCCTTTGGTTGGATCGTATCGGAATCGGGATCCGAGCTCTTCGCAGCACCCGATGTCAGCTCATCGAGCCATTCCCACCCGTCCATCTTCATTGCGCGGACATACTTCTGGACTTTCGGAGCTTTGAGCGCAAGACCCTCGGCCAGCACAAGTGCCATCCCCCCCCGGACCGCGTTCGTCTCGATCCGTTCCAGATTGCGGTACCCTCCAACCTCTTCCTGCTCGGTTCCTTCCCCATCAATGCATACAGGGCAATTACCAACGATGAGGCGGATCTCCCTCTCTCCCGGGAGGTACTGGAGGTTCATTATCGTGTTATACTGCCGGATCTCCTCGATATACCGTTCGACCTCTTCCGCACGGGGAATATACCGGCTGATGCCGAGTGCCCGCCTGACATAATCTCCAACAAGAACAGAGAGTGCCTGGGCTGTGCCCCCTGCACTCCGTATCGGACCAGCATAATAAATTCGGAGGTATTCCGTCCCGTCATCATTCTTTCCAATTCCAATCTTTGCAATCCCCTCTGTCGGGGCTGCCACCACCCCCTCGGTGAGCACAGCCATGGCCGTCCGGATGGCATGGTCAAGGATCTCTTCGCGGGATTGTTCACCAAACCGGCGCTCAACAAAATCGTCACCGATCCTGAGTGCAGCCTCCTCCCGGCTCATTCCGGATTCCAGCTCCCTGATGCGGGCTGCAATCCCGCGGATTCCAAGGAGTGCCTCCACCCGGTCTGCAAGGTCACTGGCGATAGGAATCTCAACTCTCGTCCGGGGATCGATCCCCACTGCCCGGGCTCGGGTGGCTACCTCCAGGGCTGCTCCCAATCCGTCCTGAAGGCTCTTTTCATACGATTCCATCACCCCGGATCGCTGCACCGCCATTTCAAACTCCTGCGTTTCTGTTTCGTATCCGGAACGCAAAAAGTGGATCGATCCGGTTCACGGTCCCTCGTTCTCTCTTTCAATCGCCTGCATCATCCCGATTACCCCGGATTCGCCCATCCCCCAGAGCGTAAGCGAAGCGCATTCTCGGAGATCCGGATCGTGGCTGGCATATGCTTCCTTCAGCCGTTCAATGGCAGCGGGGCCTATTCGGCAGAGGGCTGCCGAAAGAAAACCCCTCATTGAGGGATCGGCGCTCTTCATCGCCAAAAGAAGGGGATCGACAGCTTCCCCCCCCATATGGCCGAGGGCTGCAGAAACATAGCGACGAAATTCCCTGTCCTGGTTTCCTTTCAGCGCGGTGATCAGCGGCTCAATTGCCGGCTGACCGATCCGGGCAAGGGCAACAGCAGCATACCACCGGAAATCCTTACTCTCCTCATGCTCCATTGCCCTGATCAACGGTTCAACAGCAGGCTGCCCGGTATCTGAAAGGCGTCTGACTGCTTTGATGCGAATGTTTCGATCCGGATCGGCAAGTGCTTTAATATCCCTGGAAATTTCCATTTTCATACGCATATCCTCCACACCGGCAATTCCTGATGAGCGTGAACAAAAATCAGTCAAGAGGAACCTGATGGTTCTTTTGTTGAAAATCCTGGTAGCTCTTCCCCATTCCTCGAAGACTGCCGGTTCTGCCGGGCCATCACCTCATTGACAATCGACTGGAGAACCGGCCGTATTTCAGGATCTGCGGTGTCAATGGCAGAAGTTAGTGTGCTGACAGCCTCGGGTGCACCTGATCCGGCAAGAGCCAGGGCAGCTCCCTCAAGACTCCTCCTTTCATGAGAACGCAGGGCATTGACCAGCGGATGATACGACAACTCCCCCAACCGCGAGAGAGCTCCTATAACATCCTGCCATACCTCATCCACAGGATCGCCGAGCGCCTGGATCAGTGCCTCAACAGCGTTTGGATCCCGGATGGTTCCCAGGGCTGCAGCAGCCCCCCGGCGTATCTCAATAGAGCCATTCAGGAGCGCCCTGGTGAGAGGTGCCACTGCGCCAGAACCGAGCAGTCCAAGCGCATAAGCAGCCCGGCTCCTGACAAACCTATCCTCGTCACCAAGCAGATCCACGAGTGGATCAGCAGCTTGCAGATCTCCAATTTCCCCGAGGGTTACAGCCGCTTTCCACCTGACATCCTCATCAGGATTTTTCAGGGCCTGTATCAGATGTGGGACTGCGGGTGCACCAATCTTCCCAAGTGCCTCGGCCGCTTTCCACCGAATCCCGCTATATTGATCTCCGGTCAGTGCATCCATCAGCGCTTCGGTTGCCGAAGCATCACCAATATTCCCTAAGGCTTCCGCAGCCTGATACTGGACTGCCTGATCCCGGTTTTTGAGCGCACGGATAAGACCAGGGATATCACGGCGTTCACTCATTGTTTTCACGCTGGCAAAAGAGGGGATCCGGCTTTTCCGGCCCTGCATACCTCTGGTGCTGCCTTCATTGAGCCCGGCACTGAATGCGGCATCGGTCACTTTATTGATAATCTGCTCCTGCTCTTTTTTCATAAGATCGGTTATCGCACCCAGTACCAACGCTATGACGATAAACATCATCGCCCTGAGGAGAGCCACCGTGTCAATGAATCCAATCGAAAAATAGGTCCCGGCAAGATGGGCAATTCCTAGAATAATCGCGACAAGAACCGCCCGCTTGCCGTACCAAACTGCGGCAAGGACAACCGGGATATAAAAAAAATGGGAAAATGCAACAGATATTCCCAGATACCAGTGCAGCACTATCTCGAGAAGGATGGAAATCACAACAAGGAGCAAGATGACGGGCATCCGGTAATTTCTGAAGCTTTCCATTCTGATATCCGAAAAGGCCATATCAGGAAGATTGTTGTATAAATTGAAATTTAAAGGTGCTCATTCCAGGGATAATGGCGAGCCAGAAGGAGTTCCTGGAATCAGGATCAGTTCCCCCGGTCCCGGATCATAGGGATCCGGTCGCGTTAGGATCCTTCTGTCGCACTATTGATACACTCCTCTGTTGTGCCGATCCGGACGGCAGCCCCGCACATATTGGGGACATAGGCCAATGCTTTTCCGGAATTTACCATGATTGCCCCATATTGCTCAAGAGCGGGGGATACAACCATACAGGTGTCAGCAAAAACCCTCCCCCCATACCGCTCGATGCAGGCAACAGCCTCAGTTGATTTCTCGATTACCTTGCGGGAGGCAAATATATACAGGGGCCGGGTTACCCGTCTGCCTTCGAGGAGCCCGGCTATCTCAGTAAGTTCCTCCGGTGAGCAGTGAGGGCAGCCGAGCGCCACCGCATCGACCGGGATCCGGTTCATCAGGGAAAGTATCTCCTCTGGCTCAACCGATAACACCTCAAGGCTCCCCACATCGTATTCAAAGATACGGGCTTCAGGAGTAATTCCCTCTACGTGGAAAAGCGCAACTGCACCGGATGCAGCCAATGCAGCACCCAGAGCCTTGAGGTGGTCCCTCTTCGGCCGGATTCCTTGAACATAGGGGATTTTATCCCCCACTTCACTTCCGGCAAAATAGCCGAGTGCGCCATAAAGAGCACTCTCCTCCCAATTGGTTGCACGGTCAATCCTGATAACAATCTGTGGTTTCCGCTCTTCAACGCGATGGAGTCCGTATTCAGGAGTTTTTCCTATGATTGCTGCTGCAAGCGCCGAAGGCCCTCCTTCACGGTTGGTCCGTGCCCCGATGACCGAATTTGCATAGGCAACTGCAGAGGACTCCGACCATGCGAGATGATCCCCGAACCGGGTCTGGTAGATATAATATGGCGTGCAGGTGCATTCCAACTTGATGCCAAGCCGTGCATACGCATTGATCACATCTTCCTGTTTTCTGGCAAAAGCCTGACCGATTTCCATCTCCCGCCAGCGGACCCGATCCATCCCTACCGGGTTGAGAATCGTTGGTACTGATACGCGGGCATCGAGGGTGGAGAGCCATTCAAGGCCGGCCTCGCCGATCGTCTTGTAGGAAGCCCCGCTCACCTGGGCACTCCTGATGGGAACCAGCCTGTCTGCGGAAAATACCTTGCCGAGAGCAACAAGGATCTCCATCATCTGCTGACGGGTCTCACCTGATTCGCCGGCAAGGATTGCTTCTTCCTCTGCAAGCAAGTGCATTGTTGTACCTCAGTCCCACCCAGCTCTTCTGAATTCATCTTCCCTGCCCAACGGCATCGTGGCATCGATGCCTACCTTGACATTTGTGCCATCCTCTGCCTTGCAGGGATCAAGTGATGATCCCCTGGCACCTGGGATCACAAGCAGGCTTTTATCTCCCCTGACCCGTGTCGCAATGGCAAACTCTACATCCTGGATATCAGAGGGATTGATATCCGTGTCTACCACCACGACATGCTTGAGGGAGGTATGGGATGCAAGGGCTGCAAGGATTGCATTTTTTCCATCTCCTTGTGTCTGTTTCCGGATCTGGATGACCGCATGAAAGTAGCCACAACCCCCCGTGGTGAGAACCACGTTCTTCACCTCTGTCACTCCTCCCACAGCGCGGTAGATGGAGGGTTCGTAGGGTGCACCCATGAGCATCTTGTGTTCGTTACCGCCAGGGAGAATTCCATGATAGATAAAATCCTTTTTCAGATGCATCCCGGTAAATTCAATCACGGGTTGTTCACGTACGAGGTCATAGGTCCCCGTAATATCGACAAAAGGACCTTCCATTGTCGTTTCGTTTCCAATATAGCCTTCAAACACGATCTCTGCATCAGGGACCAGCACCCCGTTCGGGCACCGGTAAACCGGCATTTCTCCCCCGAGCAGTTCTGCAGCATAGGAGAGCTCTTTTCCCTTCGGCACACGGGTACAACTGGCAATAGTGACGGTCGGATGGACCCCAATGGCAACAGCAACGGGCAACCGGTCACCCCTTTCCACAGCCGCCTTATGGAGAGTATAGGTATGACGCCCTTCGACAAGCCGTGCTGCAACCCGCTTCTCGTCCAGGACCTGCATCCGGTGAATAGAGGCATTTTCGGTAGCACCATATCGGGAAAACACAATCCCCGCAGTGATATATTTCCCCGCATCCCGGGGAAAATGTTTCATAACGGGGATCTTCTGAAGGTCCGGTGCAGACATTGGGAGATTTCCTTCGCAGACCACATTACCCTGGAACTCCGCCAAAGAAAGCCTTCGCACCAAATCAGTCTCAGGTATATTGAGGGCTTGGGAGAGCGCGTTCCTGGTTGCTGTTACGTTCATCACTCCACGCTTTCCTTCAAGATCATGAAAGAGCAGCAGCCGGTCAGTCCCATGTGCCAGCCTGCACGCGTCATAATCCGCAGCTACCGGATCTTCATAATCAATGACGCCCCCGCACTCCCTCATCTGGTCGATAAAGCCCCTCATTCCAGCCCTCTCTTCCATATCAATACCTCCGGCTTCTTTACCTTCAGCTTAGCGATGCTGGCTTATTAAAAATCCGGGGAGATACTCTGGAAAAGAGGATTATTCCGATATCTCTGTCCTTCATCCCTTGGGGGGAGCATAGAACCGGAAGCGAAATGCCGTATCTTCGAGATCCTTGGCTGAATCAGGATCAAGGTCGTTCCTGGCGGCTCTTACGATAGCATTGAGGATGTTGGTCTGGCGGAGGACATCATAGTTCCCCGAAGGGGTTTCGTTGAGAAAGTCGAGAAGGTCATTCACACCCTTCAAGACATCCCCTGATGCGACCAGGTTGAGCCGGTTCAGGGTTTGTGCAAGGCGCCGCTTTGCCATATCGAGTTTGTATACATCGGCACCTGCAACGTTCAGATCGGTCACAGCGTGTAGCAATTCTTCGTAGACCTTCAGCCTGTACCTGCTCCGAACCAGGCGGAGCTCCCGGTTTTCAGCGTAAAGATAGGTGATACAAAGTGCACTTATCACCACAATTACGCCAATCGTGACGACTATCCAGTATTCGATCATGTGTTTCCCCCTCGCTGGAAGATTCCAGCTCGATGGTGATAAACTTTTTTTTTTGATCCCGGTGGATCGACCCGTTCAGAACGGCAACCGTTCCTGAGTTGTAAGCGGACGAATCTGAAGAACCTCCCGTGCAGCTGCAGCAACAGCTGGAACATGCCCGGCAGGAGTGTAGATCCCCAGTCTCCACTGACCGCGCCGTGTTTCATTCAGGGTTGTCACAAGAGGAGAGATCTCCTCAAGCCCTATCACCCGGTGTCTGTTCTTGATCCTGACATGGACCGACATGGAACGAGGAAATTCAGGAATGTCAACCAGGACGTCGTGAGGTTCCACTCCCGCATCCTCTGCAATTGCCGTTGATATGTTCTGTCTCTTTTGCTGATGCATCTTCTGTGCAGTCATCGATGGTGCTACCTGCTCCCGTCCAACATAGACCGCCCTTTTGTAAAGCCTCCGCTGGTATATCTGAAGAGAAAGGGCACGGGCCACGGCACTGGGGGACTTCAGGAGCGTCTGCATGCACCCGGCATCATCGAGGCGCATGAATTCCGGAGGGCTCGCCCTGATGTCCTTCTCGAGATGCCTGCGAACAGCGGCTGAAAGCATCATCTCTGCAATCCTGCTGACATGATGATAATAGACTGCCGGCCTCATGAGGGTCCGTGCGATAAGAAGGGATTCGGCAGCATTAATTCCTCCTTCTTCAAGGGTTATGGCTCCCTCAGACAGACAGGTGTTCCTGATAAGCCGGTGAGCATCGACGGTCCCATATGGAGCACCCGTGTAATGCGCATCGCGCAGGAGGTAATCCATCCTGTCCACATCCAGTTCCCCGTGAATAATTCCCGAAAGGGGGTGGTTTCCCGAAAGAAGAGCAATAACCTCTTTTTGAAGTATCCCATGGCGTTCGAGGCATTCGGATATATCTGGGTCGTCAAGAAGCGCGGATACATCATGATGAGATCTCCCGCAAAACTCCTCCATGACCGGTTCGATGGCATGCGAGAACGGACCATGTCCGATATCATGAATAAGTGCGGCAGCGGCAACCAGGTTCTGCTCCTCCTCATGGAGGCCCAGCTGGCGCGCCATAACATTGGCGAGGTAAAGAGTACCAAGCGAGTGCTCAAACCTTGTGTGGTGTGCCCCGGGATATACCAGAAATGAGAAACCGAGCTGGCGGATGTACCGGAGTCGCTGAAGCACGGGGGAGTCGAGGAGTTCAAGAGCGCAAGGGGTAACATCGATGTACCCATGCACGGGATCCTTGATGATCTTCATCTGGCACCTAAACAGTCTTGGGATCGAGCAGATAAAACTATTGAGTGATGATCACATTTCTCTCCGGAGGGACAGGAACCCCGAAACTGGTCCGGGGGGCACGGAAGCATGTTCCCGACCATGCCATTACCGTCATTGTCAATACAGCCGAAGATATCTGGGTATCGGGAAATCACCTCTCCCCTGATATCGATACCCTCATCTACCTCTTTTCCGGGCAGCTCAATACCGACACCTGGTGGGGGATAACGGGGGATTCTTTCCATACCCACCAGGAATTGAACCGTCTGGGGGTTGACGAATATATCGGAATCGGTGACCGGGATCGTGCACTCCATATCGCCCGCGGCGAACTACTCAGAGAGGGCTATTCACTTACTGAGGCTATCCAGATCCTCTCCGCCCGGATGGGCATTGGAGCCTGCATCCTTCCCATGAGTGATGAGGAGGTAGCGACCCTGATTAGGACGGATAACGGTACTCTCCATTTCCAGGAGTATTGGGTAAAGCACAAGGGAACTCTCCCGATCCAGGACGTTGTCCGGTATGCACCGACAGGGCTCTTCGCAGGCGAAGGGGTTATAAAGGCGATCAAGAACGCTGATCGCGTCATTATCGGGCCGAGTAACCCCATAACAAGTATCCTGCCAATCCTCGAATGTTCTGGCGTCATTCCGGCACTCATGGATTCCTTTGTCATTGCGGTCAGTCCTTTCATCGGGAACGCCCCCATAAGCGGTCCAGCCGCAGTGCTGATGAACGCCCGGGGCCTTTCCCCTGATTCAGCTTCAACATTCTCACTCTACAAGGAGTTCTGTGATCTTTTCGTACAGGACATAAGAGATCCGGTTGATGTACCCGGAAGTCTCCGTTGCGATACACTCATGACCAATGAGGAGAAGAGTGCGGCTCTCGCGGAAACCCTGCTTTCAGCGGGGAGGTAAAGCAGAGTTGGAGAAACTGAAGTACACGAATCCTCACTCATCCTGATGGCCGGAAGAGCTCGCCCATGAGTATGACCAGACGACCTTCACGTCGCCAAAGAGAGGACGGTTGTCAGGGCGCATCACCCTCATGGGAGAAAAGTGAGTCCCCAACGTCCGCATCAACTGATAAGACTACATAAATAGAACACTGGACAATATATCCCCGATTCAGGGGCGGCCTCAACGCCCCGACCTGAAAAGGAGTCATTCATTATGCCCGGACCAGCTATTGAATTACGTGAAGAGGTTATTGTCGCCCTCAATGCACGCTATCCCGCAATAAAGAGACTATTTGGGGTGAAGAAAATAGGAATCTTCGGCTCTCTCGCTAGGGGAGATGACCTCCCGGACAGTGATATCGATATCGAGGTTGAGTATGAACCGGGCGCTGACACCTATCGAAACTATATCGGGCTGGCGTTATACCTTGAGGATCTCTTTGGCGGCAGGAAGGTAGATCTGGTAACCTCCCGCGTACTTGAAGGGTACCTTCACTCCGATACTACCGGAGAACATGCAGAAAATAACCGCGACGGGGTCTATGCTTCCCACATGCTCGAAGAGATGGTTTTTTTGCTCGAGCGTACGAAGAATCTCGGATTTCGCGAATTCGCCCGTGATGATCTCCTGAAAAGGGCAACTATCCGGTCACTGGAAGTTATTGGGAACGGTGCAAGCCGGATGTCCGAGACAACGAAGAAGAACTGGCCAGGCATTCCATGGAAAGAACTGGCTGGAATGAAAGACCGGCTTGCAGGAATGTACTTCTCACCGGATTGGGTGCTTGTCTGGGACATCATATCCCAAGAGATCCCCTCGATTGAACCGCGCCTCCGTTCACTGGCAGGAGGCCTTTGAAGATAGCTTGCGAAACTGCACCGGGCAGGAAAAAAGAGATTATCTCCCCCCTCCCATAGCTTACGGGTTTATATGCGGATTCCAATAAAGGAGGTGACACCCGAGACTGCACAGGCCGAGGTGATCGGGTGGGTACACGAAGTGCGGGACCTTGGGGGTCTCACTTTTTTCCTGATACGGGACCGGACGGGAATATTGCAGGTCACCATCCCGAAAAAAAAGGTAGGGGAGGAGGTTCTTGCCACGGTAAGAGAGGTCTCGAAAGAATCGCTTGTCCGTGTCCGGGGATCTGTCAAGGCGATTGAAAAAGCACCGGGGGGCAGAGAACTTGTCCCTGAGTCGTTTGAACTGCTGGCAAGAAGCGAGAGCCCGCTTCCGCTCGATGTGGTCGAGAAAGTACCTGCGGACCTCGACACGCGTCTTGATGCACGGTTCCTCGATGCACGCCGGCCCAGGGTGACCGCAATCTTCCAGATCAGGAGTGCAGTGATCCGCACGGTTTATGACTATCTCTTCGCCCGGGATTTTGTGAACATCACCACCCCAAAGGTAGTTGCAGCGGCCACAGAAGGGGGAACCGAACTCTTTCCTATTGCCTACTTCGAAAAGGAAGCATTCCTGAACCAGAGCCCCCAGTTATACAAGCAGATGATGATGGCTGCAGGATTTGAGAGGGTCTTTGAGATTGGCCCTATCTTCCGGGCTGAGGAACATAATACCACGAAACACCTGAACGAAGCCACCTCAATCGATATCGAGGTTTCATTTGCTGATCACCGGGATGTCATGGAGCTCCTCGAAGATCTTATACTCCATATTTACCATACTGTCCAGGACCGATGTGCTGGTCCTCTTGAAGTATTAGATATTGGAGAACTCACTATCCCTGATACCCCCTTCGACCGGCTCCCCTATCCCGATGCCATCGAGATGGCGGCTGGTGCAACCGGAGAGGCGATTGCTTATGGCGATGATATCGGAACCATCGCCGAAAAAGCAATTGGGGAAATGATAGGATCTCATTATTTTATCACTGACTGGCCGACCTCAATAAAACCGTACTATGCAATGCCGTACGATGACGACCCCACCGTCTGCAAGGCCTTTGATCTGATGCACCCGAGGATGGAGCTTTCATCGGGTGCCGCACGGGTTCATCAGCACGATCTTCTTGTCAGACAGATCCGGGCAAAAGGGCTTTCACCGGAGAATTTCGAGTTTTACCTGGCACCATTCCGATATGGCATGCCGCCCCACGCTGGCTGGGGACTCGGGGCTGAACGACTCGTCATGACGATGCTAGGTCTGGGCAATATCAGGGAGGCTGTGCTCTTCCCAAGGGACAGACACCGGCTGACACCATGAGTTCTCTCTTTCCCGAACTCCCCCTGCCTACAACGGTGGTCGGAAGTTACCCGGCTATCCCACGGAGAGGACTATCCGGGATCTTTGATCCTTTCCGCGAGGCCGTCAGGACAGCCGTGAACGATCAAGTGGCTGCAGGGATCGATATCATCTCTGACGGGCAGGTACGCGGTGACATGGTCCGGATGTTCACTTCACGGCTGCCTGGGGTGAGAGGAAATGACGTCATTGGAAAAGTCTCTGCTCCAGAAAGTCCAATAACCGTTACTGACACCAAGTATGCAATCAGCCAGAGCCGCAGGGTGAAAGGCATCATAACGGGACCGACGACGCTCTCCTTCGCCCTTCATGTCTCCTCTCCAGTATACCGGGACCGTGCCGATCTCGCCCTTGACCTGGCCCATGCCCTTGCCCCTGAAGCTGCCGCCCTGGCGGGAGCAGGTGCGGCAATCATCCAGATCGATGAGCCGATCCTCTCAACCGGGATTGCTGATCTTGACAGTGCCGGGGAAGCCCTGGAAATCATAGTCCGGGGGATTGAGAAACCGACCTGCCTCCATGTATGTGGGGATCTATCGCCGGTAATAAGCGATCTCCTCCGGATGCCTGTCCATATACTCGATTTTGAATGCGCAAAATCGCCCGGGAACCTCGATCTCTGCAGAGACCTTGACTTCGGCAGGAAGATGGTGGGATTCGGATGCGTCGATTCTTCTGATCCTGTCCCGGAAACAACAGGAATGATACGATCGAGAATCGAAAAGGCTTTGACCGTATTTTCACCAGATCAACTTCTCCTTGATCCGGACTGCGGCCTCCGTATGCTCCCACAAAAAGCCGCTTTTTTAAAGTTATCACGGTTGGTCGAAGCGGTAAAAATGGTGCGAGAACAACTCTGATGAGTGTTTACACCACACGAGATGTTGTGGAGAGCTCTATCCCCTTGTCGGTGATATTGAAGGGAATAAGCCGTTTAGGTACATTGCCCTGCCGAAGTTTATGGACGGCGAGCTGTCGTTCCACCTCGGTTGCAAAGGTAACCACTTTCAGTTCAAGTACGACATCGGCAATACGAAAGATTCTGTTTTCATCTTCCGGCTTGTGAATATTGTTGTAAAGGAGGAACATAATCGTGCTATTCTCGCGGAAAGCTTCCTTTCTTGCCAGAAGCAGACACTGGATTGCATCATCGATACCAGAATTCAGAATGACGGATGAGAGTGAATCGACAACAATCCGCTTTCCTTTATAGTATCCAGGGAAAGCATCCGGATTGAGGTTTCGGGAATCCACCATCTCCTCTTCAACGTCACCATCGATCATCAGATAGACCCCCCCTTCCACTTCCACCCTCCAGAACTGGCGGGCAACATGTTCGATACCTGAGAGGGGTGATCCGGTGACGATGACCACCGATCCCTTGGGATAACCCCCATCAATAACCGCATCAAGCCCGATGACCCCGGTGGTCTGCTTGTCTTTTTTCTGCAAGTGAAGAGGCCCCCTCCTCACTACAGTATTCCATTGCTTAAGATAAGTCTTCACTGGAGAGGAATCCCGAATATTCATCACGAAGCCTGCGTCTCAAGAGTTTCCAGCCATGAACGCGGGGGAGAGATTCTGTAACAATGATCCCGCGCGGAACCTTGTATCCCGCCAGACGTTCCCTGCAAAAGGAGAGCAGATCGTCAGGATCAGGGCTGCCCTTTTCTTTTTGAACGATAACCGCGACAGGGATCTCGCCCCTTCGCTCATCCGGACACCCGAAAACTGCGGCATCAAGAACTGCAGGATGTTTCAGGAGAACATTTTCCACTTCGGTCGGGTAAATTTTCCATCCGGACATAATGATCATGTCCTTTTTCCTGTCGGTGATGTATAAAAGGCCCTTCGTGTCAACATGCCCGATATCCCCAGTTAAAAACCAGCCTTCAGGGAGGAAACTTTCAGTAGTGGGACCAGGCAGGTTCCAGTATCCCTTTGCAACTGAGGGTCCCCTGAGCGCAATCTCCCCGTCCTCTCCGCATGCCAGCGACAGATGGTGATCTGCCGGGTCGACAATCTTCACTTCGGAATATCCCGTGGGAACTCCCACACTCAGGTAATTGCCGGTCAGCTCCGGCCGCCCTGGGAGGGTGATGGTTCCCGTGCCAACGACAACAGTTTCGGAAAGGCCGTAGGCATTCGCGACGGGTATCTTGTACCGCTGGTCGAACGCCTCCCAGATGGTAGGCAGGAGCTGCCCGCCGCCACTGATGATCACCCTCACGGTCTTGAGTGTTTCTTCGGTTCCTTCGGGTGCACTGCAGAGCGAATGAATGACCGGTGGCATTCCCGAGAGTACTGAGATCCGGTACTTCCTGCATAAATCAAGGTATTCGGGGAGATTGAACCGTTTCATGATCACATAGGTGCCACCTGCCCGGAGAACGGAAAGTCCCCAGCTGACCCCGACATGCCCCATGGGGTAGATCCCAAGGTAGCGGTCATTTTCATGCAGCGCAAGGACTTCCCGCTCAGTCTCAAGGCTGGTCAACCAGTTCCCCTGAGTGAGCATTGCACCCTTGGGATTGCCGGTTGTCCCTGCAGTATACTGGATCTGGCAGAGATCATCGAAACTGCAGTTGACCGGGGGATATATCCCAGTATCAAGGATCGAGGCATTCAGCTGATCAAGGTTTAATCCCCTGCAAGCAAGATCACCTTTTGTGAGAGCCCCCATCGCAACTGAAGCGCCTGAATTATCATGAATGAGGATTCTGGCACCGGAATCACGTATCACATACCCAATCTCGTCTTCCTTCAGGGAGATATTGGCGGGTACGGCGACTGCCCCGATCCTCCATATCGCAAAGTAACTGATAAGGTGCTCGGGGCAGCTGTCAAGATAGATACAGACCCGGTCTCCCTTTCCTACTCCCTGGTCCGTGAGAACCAGGGCAGTCCTGCTTATTCGGGAGAGGATCTCTCCGTACGTCAGTTCCAGTCCCTCAGAGGGAGCAATCAGGGCAGGCCTATCCCGGCTCATTGCAATATTATCGAGAAATACCGTGATATTCGACATCAGAGCACTCCACGTTTCTGAGTAATATTATACAATAATGTACACTATTGTTCATCATGGTATTTAGCGGTCACTCACTCGAAGGGTAAGATGAGATTGGCATTCTGTATGAATACCTGAGAGAATCACCATACACCCTCATAAGGTACGGAGGAGGGGGGAGTAGTCTTTCATCCAGCGTCTGAAAAAACCAGAATGGACTCGTTCATAAGAGTCTTGAACAGAAAAAGTATTATTGATATTCAGGTGGTTGCACGTCTCTTGGAAGGCCTCCCTTGAAGTGGAGCCTGATACGGGAATAAAATTCCCTGAGACGTTCGTTCATCGTGGGATGCACCTTGGCAAGACTCATCTCAAAATGGCGGAGCGTTACGAATGCAGCCCTTTCTCTCATGGCAAAAATCCCGGCCTCGCGGCAGAGTCCTTCCATATCAGCGCCGACGTATCCTTCCGTCCTTGCGGCAATATTCAGGATCAGCTCATCCCGCACCTCATCGATGAGGGTAAGGTCACACTGGAGCATCCGGTCAACCATATATCTTCTCCGAGCCCCTCGGTTCATCTTTCCTTCCCCGCCGGAACAGATTGTGCCGAGCGCACCAACCGCTTCATCAAGGGTGAACGTCCTGTCCTTTCCAAGGATCTCGATGAAGGTATCAAGCGCTGCTTCATCGCAGGATCCGGTCTTTCCAACGAGATCCTCGAGTTTCGATCCCTCGAGGGGCAGATATTTCAGATGGATTCCAAGGATCTTTACCCTGTCTGCAAGGTTCGGTTCACCGATATACACAAGACGGTCAAACCGGCCTGCACGGAGGAGTGCAGGATCAACGAGGGTCGGCTGGTTCGTCGCTCCCATCACCACAACATCCCTGAGTTCCTCAAGCCCGTCAATCTCGGTAAGGATCTGGTTCAGCACGGTCTCCATCACATGGGAACCGAGATCGGATCCCCGGGTTGGTGCCAGGGCATCGAGTTCATCAAAGAAAATTATTGAGGGGGCAACCTGCCGGGCTTTCTTGAACACTTCCCGGACGGCCCGTTCGCTCTCACCAACCCACTTTGACAGGAGCTGCGGACCCCGTATTGCAATAAAATTTGCGCCGCTCTCATTTGCCACCGCTTTTGCGATCAGGGTCTTTCCAGTTCCGGGAGGTCCATACAGGAGCACCCCGCGGGGTGGGGAGATCCCCAGCTCCTCAAACCGTTCCCGGTCGGTGAGCGGATACTCAACTGCTTCCCTTATTTCCTGTTTTGCTTCCACAAGCCCGCCGACATCATCCCAGGTAACGTGGCTGACTTCGAGCATCACCTCACGCATTGCACTCGGGCTTACATCGCGGAGTGCTGATCGGAAGTCCGGTGCATTTACCTCCATCCTGTCGAGGATCTCCTGGGGGATCTCCTCATCATCAAGGTTCATTTCGGGGAGGTAGCGTCTCAATGCACGGATAGCTGCTTCCCGTGCCAGTGCTGCAAGGTCGGCACCCACAAATCCGTGGGTCTGCTGGGCAAGCACGAGCAGGTCCACCTCACCGGCCAGGGGCATCCCCCTCGTATGAATTTTCAGGATCTCGGTCCTGTCCGGCTCACTCGGGACACCAATCTCTATCTCCCGGTCAAACCGGCCCGGTCTCCTGAGGGCGGGATCGATGGCATCCACCCGGTTGGTAGCTCCAATGACCACCACCTGTCCCCTCTCCTCGAGGCCATCCATCATGGTAAGGAGCTGTGCCACTACCCTCCGTTCCACCTCACCGGTCACCTCTTCCCTCCGGGGAGTGATAGAATCAAGCTCATCGATGAAGATGATCGAGGGAGCATTGGATTCCGCTTCTTCGAAGATCTCTCTCAGTTTCTGCTCACTCTCCCCGTAGTATTTGGAAATGACCTCAGGACCTGCAATCGAGATGAAATGGGCACCGCTCTCGCTAGCCACTGCCTTTGCTATCAGGGTCTTTCCGGTTCCCGGAGGTCCGTACAGGAGAACCCCTTTCGGGGGCTCAATCCCGAGTTTCTGGAAGAGTTCCGGATGACGCATCGGGAGTTCGATCATCTCCCTCACACGCTGGAGCTCATCCTTCAATCCCCCGATATCCTCATATGATATTCGTTTCAGCCCTTCAAAGCCGGCTGCCGGCTTTTCGGAAAACTCGATCTGGGTATTCTTTGTGATGATCACCGCTTGCTCAGGCTCAATCTCAACAACCTTATAGGAGACGATCTGGGGCTGGAGGAACGGAAGTCCAATCATTATCGGAACCGTATCATTTTTCACGATCGGAAAATCGATCAATGCATTCATCACGTTCGGATTATTGCTTACCGGGATGCTCCGCGGGAGATCTTCGGGCGGTGCAAGAACCACCCTCCGTGCTTCAATTTCATCACGTATCGCGACGATTTTCACGCTGTCTCCGATGCTGACACCTGCATTGGTCCGCGTGAAATTGTCGATCCTGACCTTATTCTGGTTCCAGTCCTCAACAAGGGAACGCCAGACTTTGGCAACCGTCCGACGTTTTCCTTCCACCGCAACAATGTCGCCGGGAGATATCTTCAGGTACAGCATTGTTTCGGGGTCAAGCCGTGCCTTCCCGCCACCCTGATCACCAGGATAAGCACTATCAACCTTCAGAAATATCTCAGGCATCACCTTAAAAGTCATATACACAGGGATTTATAGGTACTGGTAATTTATGCGACTGCTTGTCTTTGATCCCATCCGTGGCGCAGCAGGGGATATGATCACTGGAGCTCTTCTTCATGTCGGGGCTGACCGGGATGCCACGGTCTCTGCGATGGCTTCCGTTGTCGGGGAGCCCCAGATATCCCTGGTTGAACGTGCCGGGATCAGGAGCATCCAGGTTAAGACCCGGGCAAACGCGGAGAGGAGAACGTTTCCTGAAGTGATTCGGAGGGTGAAGAATGCCAGGGCGTCTGATCCTGCAATCGCCATGGCAGTCAGAGTGTTTGAACGGATTGAACGGGCTGAAAAGGAGGTCCATGGGCATACCGATCATTTTCACGAGGTGGGAGCAGATGATGCGGTTGCAGAAGTGGTGGGAGCCTGCACGGCATTCCTTTCCCTTCATGTGGACGGCTGCATCGTTCTCCCTGTGATGCTGGGCGGCGGATCTATAACCGGCTCCCATGGCACCTATCCTGCTCCCGCACCGGCTACACTCTCGATTTTCAGGCAATCGGGTCTCCGGGTCATCTTGGGGGAGCCTGATGACGGGGAACTCTGTACCCCAACCGGGGCTGCCCTCCTCTCCGAGTTTTCCTCGACGTCAGCACTCTCGAGGCATGCCTGTTCTGTTGTCTCTTCAGGATACGGTGCAGGAACGAAAAATCCCCCACAGATCGCAAACGTGCTCCCTGCGATGATTGTCGAATATACCGGATACAACGAGCCTGGTGATGTTGACCTTCTTGAAACAAATGTCGATGACGTCAGCCCTGAAATCATTTCGTATACTGTGTCACGGCTGATAGAAGCAGGAGCATACGATGTCAGCGCAATACCCTGCACGATGAAAAAAGGACGACCTGGACACCTGGTCCGGGTGATTGCAGCTTCTGGAGATGGAGAACGATTGGCAGCAGTAATGGCTGAAGAACTCGGAACTCTCGGTATCCGCTCGATTCAGGCAGTTCACCGGTTTATCGCAGAGCGTTCGGTGAGCGAGATCCCTGTCACCATCATGGGAAAAGAGCGGATGATACGGGTTAAATGCGGCAAGTTGCATGGTAATGTGATCTCGATTAAGGCAGAGTATGATGATGTCAGTGCATTCGCTCATGAACTGGGGATACCTGCCCGGACCATCGCCCGGCTCACTGAAAACAAGGCATGGGACATTATCGGGATGTCAATGAAATGACGACCGCGAGACTGAGCACCGGTGTGCAGGCACTGGATGACCTGCTCGGGGGAGGACTCGAGCCCCGGGTGATCACCCAGATATACGGTGGTCCGGCAAGTGGTAAGAGCGTACTCTGCGTGCTCGCCTCTGTCTCCTGCCTGAAAGAGGGGAAAAGCGTGATTTTTATCGATACCGAGGGATTTTCTATTGAGCGGTTCCGGCAGGTAGCAGGGGAGGACGCGGAACGGCTCGCCGACCATCTTTTTCTTTATGAACCGCATGATTTTGAACAGCAGGGCCTCGTGATCAAAGGTCTTGACAGGCCACTCTCCAGGGGAGGGATTGGGCTTATCGTGATGGACTCATCAACCGGTCTTTACAGGACGACGCTTGAAAAAGGCCATGATGCAATGCAGAATCTCTCCAGGCAGATGGTCCATCTGCTCGGGTATGCGAAGAGATACGAGATTCCCGTGGTGATCACAAACCAGGTGTACATGGATGTCCAGAAGAACACGTTCGTTGGCCTTGGTGGCACCGCACTCGCCCATATCTCGAAGGCTATCATCAGGATCGACCTCCTGAACAGGCATAGGAAGGCGACCCTTGAGAAACACCGGTCCATTGCGCCGGGAAGATGTTTTGAGTTTGATATCGTTGAGACAGGAATAGTGGTAAGGACGGGGGATGCCATATGACAGATCAGTATCAAAGGAGGAAGAG